>JAISKH010000010.1 GCA_031261325.1 Oscillospiraceae bacterium | reverse complement strand
CTTAAGGGGGCGGCAGCCCCCTTAAGCGCTCTTTCCCCCCTTTCTTGCGTAAGAAAGGGGGCGCCGTCCGCGTAGGACACGGAACTCGCCCGCGCCGACGCGCGAAACGTCTTTTCAGGCAGGGCGAGTGCAACGCGCAACAAGTGCCGCGCGGCGGGACGTGAGAATATTGATTTATATATCATTATATGCTAAACTTACAAAAAACCAATAAAAGGAGAAAATACAATGAGCCACACACCAACGCCGGGGCAGGCGCGAGAACTGCTGGGGCAATACAACAAGGAGCCGTTTCATCTGCGCCACGGGGAGGTCGTTTCGGGCGTAATGCGTCACTTCGCGGCGGAGCTTGACGCGGACAACGCCGACTACTGGGCGGTCGTCGGGCTGCTGCACGACATTGATTTTGAGCTTTACCCCGAGGAGCATTGCGTGCGCGGGGAGGTGCTGCTGCGCGAGGCGGACGTTGACGAGGGGATAATCCGCGCGTGCATGAGCCACGGCTACGGGCTGTCGCCCACGTCCTACGAGCCGACGCACATCATGGAAAAAGTCCTGTTTGCAACGGACGAGCTGACGGGGTTAATCGGCGCGGTCGCGCTGATGCGCCCGAGCAAGAGCGTGAGTGATTTGGAGCTTTCGAGCGTCAAGAAGAAGTTCAAGGACAAGAAGTTCGCGGCGGGGTGCTCGCGCGATGTGATTACGACGGGTGCGGACATGCTCGGTTGGACGCTCGACGAATTGATTGAGCGCACGATTCTCGCAATGCGCACGGTTGAGGGCGCGTGACAAATTGAGTGATTGCAACATATGCCCGCGCGGGTGTAACGCGGAGCGCGGCGAGTTGATGGGCGGCGGCGTGTGCGCGTCGGGGACGACGGCGCGAATTGCCCGCGCCGCGCCGCACATGTGGGAGGAACCCTGCATTTCGGGCGAGCGCGGTTCCGGCGCGGTGTTTTTCACGGGTTGCGCGTTGCGCTGCGTCTACTGCCAGAACGAGAAAATCAGCTTTGCGGGTGGGGGAAAGCCCGTGTCGCCCGTGGAGCTTCGCGCCGTTTACGGCGAACTGCTCGCGCTCGGCGTGCACAACATCAACCTCGTCACGCCGTCGCACTACGCGGACGCGGTTATTGCGTCGCTCACGCCGCCGCTGCCCGTGCCCGTCGCTTGGAACTCAAGCGGTTACGAATCGGTTGAGACGCTGCAACGCCTTGAGGGGCTTGTGCAAATTTACATGCCCGACATGAAATACGCGCTGCCCGAGACGGCGGCGCGTTATTCAAGTGCGCCCGATTACCCCGAGGTTGCGCGGCGAGCGATACTTGAGATGCACCGACAGGTCGGCGACTTCGAGCTTGACGACGACGGAATACTCACGCGCGGCGTGCTCATTCGTCATCTCGTGCTGCCCGACAACGCGGACAACACGCGGCGCGTGATTGATTGGGTGTCGGAGACGTTCGCGCCAGGCGAGGTGCTGTTCAGCCTGATGGGGCAGTACACGCCGCACGGCGACCTGTCGGCTTTCGCGGAGCTGCAATGCCCGCCGACGGAAGCGGAGTACGCGTACGCGCTGCAATATCTCGGCGAATCGGGCATTGAGGACGGCTTCACGCAAGACTTGGGAGCGGTCGGAGACGAGTTTTTGCCGGATTTTAATCTTGCGTAACGCCCCCGTCCCCAATTGTCAATTGTCAATTGTCAACTGTTAATTGTTCGTTCCGTTCGTGGTCTTTCAGCCGCTGCACAGCCGTCTTGAAGCGGGGGAGTTCTCGCAGAGCGTCGAAGTTCTTGCTCGAGAAAAGGACTTCCACCAGTTCCTCCGCTGTGTAGGTCGTCATTGGTTTCCACACGCGGTCGCCGTTTTCGTCAAAGCTGCCGTCGGTGCTCCACCCGGCGGACTGCCCGCCCTGCGGCTTTAGCGAGAGCTTTTGTTCGACGTACTTATCCAACGCGTCCAACGCCTTTTCTATATCGCGTGTGGCGTAGAATGCAACTTTTTGCACCGTGCTTATAGATACGAACAACGTGCGAGCTTCCTCCTGACTTTCTTCAAAGAACATCAAACGGGCTAACTCCGCTCTCAAATCGAGCAACTCGAGTTGTTCCTCATCGCTAATGCCGCCGATAACCTCCGCATAATTCAGCATATTGCTTATCGGCGCTTGCAGCAGCTGCGCGCATGTCTGCGCGTAGTCGCGCATTGTATTCAGCGCGTCCTCGTTCCACGGGTTGTACTTGCTTAAATTTATATTGTACATTACAACTTCGCGCGAGTTGTTCACCTCGGGCAGTTTTTGCGCCAACTCGACCAACTTTTCACGCTCGCCGAGTATTTGGTAAGCGTATAGAAGCTGCGTGATTAGCGTGTCGCGCATGTCCGCGTCTTGCTCCTCCGACAAAAGCCGCTCCAGTAGCGCAAGCCCCTCGCGCTGCTTCGCGTCCGAGCCGGGCGTGTACCAGTTCAGCAAGCCCACAGCCGCGCTCATTTGAATCTCGGTGTTGTGCGGGAAATCCCGCGCAAGCTCCAGCGTCATGTCCAAAATTTCGCGCTGGTGCATCGGACCCGCCATTGAAAGCTCGTGGGCGCGCATTTTCACCTCCGCAATGCGCGCTTCGTCGCGGATTGCCGCCATGCCGAACAGCTCGTCGATAGTCACGTCGAAGAAGGTCGCGATTAACGGAATCGTCTCAAGGTCGGGGTAGCCGGCGTTCGTTTCCCACTTTGAAACGGTTTGCGCCGTCACGCCCAGCCGCGCCGCCAGTTCCTCTTGCGTAAGGTCGCGCGCGCGCCGCAGGGCTTTAACGCTCTCGGCAATACTGATTTTCATTGTAAATCGCCTCCCAATTTTTGTATTTCACGAATTCGTACTTACAGCGTAACACACACCGCGAGGGATTACAATTGCGCCGTTCGCGAGTTGAACTCAACGAACTGTTGTAGTCGTTGCCGCTCGTCGCGGCGGCGCGGTCACGCCCCGAGCTTTGCCCGCAATATGCGCGTGACGCTCTCGTCCAGCCGCGACTCCGTGAGCCGCCCCGTTGCCACGGCTTCGCGCACGCCGCGTGCCGCCGCCTCCAAATCCTCGGGCATCAGCAGCATGTCAACGCCCGCCTCAAGCGCGAGCACCGCCGCTTCCTCCGGCGCGAACCGCTCCGTAATCGCGCCCATGCTCATCGAGTCGGTGATTATAATCCCGCTAAAGCCAAGCTCGTTGCGGAGCAAATCCGTAACCATTAGCCGCGACAGCGACGACGGCAACCCCGACGCGTCAACGTTCACCGCCGACATGTGTGCCACCATAACGAACTCCGCGCCCGCTTCAATGCCCGCCTTGAACGGCAGAAATTCCTCCGCGCACAGCTCCTCGAGCGTTCGCAGGCTTTCGGAATACCCGTCGTGAGAATCCAGCTCCGTGCTGCCGCAACCTGGGAAGTGCTTAAGCGTCGCCGCCGCGCCGCCCTGCCGCAGTCCCGCAACCTCCCGCGCCACCATTTCGGCGACGAGCGCGGGTTCGCGCCCGAATGAGCGGTCGCCGATTTCGTTGTTTTTCGGGTTCGTCAGCAGGTCGGCGACGGGCGCAAAATCGACGTTAAAGCCAAGCTCGACGATGTACCCCGCGAGCTTTGCGCCGACTTCAAACGCCTGCGACGCGTCGCCTGTTTTGCCGATAGTCGCCATCGGCGGAATTTTCTCGGGCACAACCGCGCTCCGCCCCGTAACGCGCGCGACGCGCCCGCCCTCCTCGTCCACGCCGACGAACAGCGGAATGGCAGAAAACGCTTGCAAATCCGAGAGCATTGCGGTAATTTGCTCCGCCGTGTCAATATTGTCGCGGAAGCAGACGAATCCGCCGACGGGACGCGCGGCGAGACGCTCCGCCGTGGTTTTCCCCGCGTCGCCGAGCGCGTCGGGGCGCACGAAAAAGAGCTGGTAAATCTTCTCATTCAGCGACATGGAGCGAAGCAACTCCGCAACCGGGTTAGGTTCCGCGCTTGGCTCCGCCGACGGTTCCGCGGTCGGCGCAAGCGACGGCGACGGCACGGCGGTCGCGGTTGTCGGTGGTGCCGTTACTTCGGGTGACGGTGCGGGTGAGGGTTTGCCGCAGGCGGCAAGCGTTACGGCAAGGAGCAGTATTGCGCATATTAGTTTAATTTTCATGGTGAAAACCCCTTTTTTGTTAAGAAATAAACCGCCGTCGAATAAAGAACCGCCCTTTCGGGCGGCTTCTTATTTGTCAACGGCAATGTCGCCGAGGTTCACGTCAACCGACGTATCCACGCCCTCAAACCGCCGCGGGGCGAATCCCGCCGCTTCGATTACCACGTCGAACTTGCCGACGGGCAGGTCGTTGAACCAGAAGTCGCCGTATTCGTCCGTGACCGTGTGGTAGGTCTTGCCGCCGATTGTCGCGCGCGCTTTCGCGCCGATTACGACTTCCTTTTCAATCGGGTCGTAAACCGTCCCCGCGATGAACTTGCCGGGGATATTGCGGTAATACACGCGCGGCTTCAGCCCCGATTCCGGTTCGCGCACAGTCGCGCCGACGATGAAGTCTTGCAGCTCGCTCTCTTCGCCGAAGCCGAGCGCGTCCGTTGGGCAAGCCTCAACACAGCGGGGGAGCGCGTAGCCGTTATCAAGCAAGTGCGCGCAACCTGTGCATTTTTGGCAGATGTTTAGTTCGTCGTTGTAATAAATCGCGCCGTAGGGACACGCTTCACGGCACTTGCCGCAACCGACGCACTTTTCGGGTTCGATTAGCCAAAGCCCGTCGTCCCGCCGATAGATTGCGCCGTTCGGACACGCGCCCGCGCAAGCCGCGTTTTCGCAATGGTTGCACAGCTCCGCGACGTAATGTATGCGCACCTTTGGTATCGTGCCGCCGACGTTTTCGCGCAGCTTGAGCCAGAAGTGCCCGATTTCGGGTTGCGGCGCGGCGTATGGCCGCCAGTCGTTGGTGGCGTGCTCGTCCTTACAGGCGAGCTGGCAATTGAAACAGCCGTTGCATTTCGCAACGTCCACGGTGAATACTTTCATAAACCTGTCCTCCATTTAATATAGTTGTATTGTAACACGTCCTCAGGCGTTTTACAACGCAAAATCACGCGCTTTGGCGGAGGGCGAATATGCTTCATATAATATCAAAAGGCTACGCGGCGTTGCAGGCTGTCGTTTGGGGACCCGTGATGCTCGCGTTCTTCCTGTTCGTCGGCGCGCTGTTCACCGTGCGCACGCGGGCGTTTCAGTTCACGCACGCGGGGCAATGGCTGCGCGTCACGCTGCTGTCAATCTTCCGCAACCGCAGCACGCGCCGCACGGAGGACGCACACGCGATTTCGCAGTTCCAGTCGCTCTGCACCGCTCTCGCCGCGACAATCGGCACGGGGAGCGTCGTCGGCGTGACGACCGCGATAACGACGGGCGGACCCGGCGCGGTGTTCTGGCTATGGGTCAGCGCGGCTCTCGGCATGATGACGAGCTACGCCGAAAACACGCTCGGCATCATGTACCGCTATCGCGACGCGCGCGGCTTTTGGGTCGGCGGCGCGATGGTGTACATCGAGCGCGGACTTGGGTGGAAGTGGCTGGCGGTGTTGTTCTCGGCGTTCTGCGCGCTCGCGTCGTTCGGAATCGGCGACATGACGCAGGCGAACTCTATCGCCGCGAGCCTGTCGGCTTATTTCAACGTACCGCCGCTCGTGACTGGCGTTGTCACAATGACGCTCGCGGGGGTTGTGATTCTCGGCGGGATAAAGCGCGTCGCGAGCGTTACGGACAAATTCGTGCCGTTCATGGCGGCGTTTTACATTCTCGGCGGGCTGGTCGTAATCGCCGCGAACGCGGACGCTCTCCCCGCCGCGCTCACCTCAATCATGCGCGAAGCGTTTAATTTCAAGGCGGCGGGCGGCGGGGTATTGGGTTACGGCATATCCGTCGCGATGAAGAGCGGCATATCGCGCGGCGTGTTCTCAAACGAGGCGGGGCTAGGCAGCTCCGTCGCCGTCCACGCGTCGAGCGACGTTAAAGACCCCGCGACGCAAGGCATGTGGGGCATTTTCGAGGTGTTCACCACCGCCGTCGTCTGCACGCTCACCGCGCTCGTAATCCTCACGTCGGGCGTTTACGACGCGGCGACCTACGCCGTAACGCGCGGCGCGGGACTAGAGACGGGAGCCGCACTCGCGGGGCGCGCGTTCGGCACGGCGATACCGTTCGGCGGGCACTTCGTCGCGCTCGCGATTGTGCTGTTCGCGTTCTCAACGATTCTCGGTTGGTCGTTTTACGGCGAGCGCAGCGTCGCCTACCTGTTCGGCGAGCGGTGCACAATATATTACAAGCTGGCGTTTATCGCGATGATTCTCGTCGGTTGCGTCACCTCGCTGGAAACCGTGTGGAGCGTCGCCGACACGCTGAACGCGTTGATGGCGGTGCCGAACCTTATTGCGCTGACCGCGCTTGCCGGGAAAGTGACGACAATTGACAATTTGCGGGGAGATTAAGTTGTTGACAAACTTCGGAATCCGTGATAATATTCGACTAATTAAATAGTCTCCAAGTCTTGCCGCCTACGGGTACGCCTACGGCAGCAAGACCGCGAACGCCGCGTCGGTTTTATGCCGCGTCGTCCGCCGGAGTCGTATCCGAAAGGGACGGCCCTCACGCATTTCTGAGAAGGAGACCGACAAAAACCTCTGACTGCCTTGCCGAACCCGAATTATCGGGTAAACGGGCGCATAGGCGGGTTAATTTGCGGTTATTGCGGTGTCTTTCTCAAGAAGGACACCGCTTTTTAACGCGCAAATTTCGCAATCCGCACGGGAGGTGAACGCAGGTCAGGCACCGGTCACAGCCGCGATTATCGCGCGGCGGTTAACATTTTGTCGGCAAAAAATTAAAATATATTTTGGAGGCACACATTATGCAAAAGAAGAGTTTCAAGAAAATCTCGGCACTCATACTCGCGCTTGCGCTCGTTTTCGCGCTCGTCGTTCCGGCGTATGCGGCGGACACCTACAACGACGTTAAGCAGGGCGACTGGTTCTATGACGCGATAGAAAAGTGGAGCGGCGAAGCCGCCGGCGTTATCAAGGGTTACGGTAACGGGCAGTTCGGTCCCGACGACGCGATACTTGACCTTGACCTCGATATTATCATCGCGCGCGTCCTCGGCGGCACGGAGCCGACATGGCAGGACAGCCCCGCGCTGACGCGTGAGGTCGCAATCGCGCGCATCGCGAAAGCCCTCGCGATTGCGCCCGTTGCGGAGCCTGCCGCGCCGTTTGCCGACGACGCGACAATAGGCGCGAATTACAAGGCTCTTATCTACGGCATACAGGCGCGCGGCTTTGTAAACGGCAAGGAAAACAACAACTTTGACCCGCGCGGCGACTTCACGCGCGCGGAGGTCGTCCAAATCATCTACAAGGCTCTGTCCGAAATCACGGACAAGGACGTTACGGGCAAGACGTATGACGCGGGTCTTGTCGTTCGCAAGGCGGGACTTACCGTTAAGGACACGACGGTCAAGTCCGACCTCATCATCGGGCAGGGCGTGGGCAGCGGCGACGCGACGCTTGACGGCGTGACCGTTAACGGCTCGCTCGTGCTGCTCGGCGGTTCCGACGGCGTTAACCTCCGCAACGGCAAGCTTGACAGCGTAGTCTCCGCGAAGAGCGGCAAAGACATCGTAAGCCTCAAGGCGGAGAGCACAGCCTCCGTCGGCACGCTGACAGTCTCCGCGGGCACCGCCGTCACCGTTACGGGCAGCGTCGGCGAGATTATCCTTGAGCAAGGCTCCGCCGCGACGGTCGCGGGCGGCACAGTCGCAAAGGTCACGGCTTCGGGCGCAAGCTCCAAGCTGCAGGTGCTGAAGGACGCGACAGTCTCCGCCGTCACAATCAGCGCGAACAACGTGTCCGTCTACGGCGACGGCAAGGTTACAGCCGCGACAGTTACCGACAGCGCGAAGAACGGCGTGACGGTACTTACGGCAGGCACAAAAATCACAACCGCGACAGGCGCGGGCAAGGTTGAAACCGAAACCGTTGAGCTAATCGTGTTTGCGGCGGCTTCGATGACCGAGACGCTGAACGAGATTGCAAAGCTCTATAAGGACGTTGCGCCGACCGTAAAGCTCGTCTATACGTTCGATTCCTCGGGCACGCTGCTCACGCAGATTCAAGAGGGCGCGGAGTGCGACGTGTTCATTTCCGCCGCGCAGAAGCAGATGAATACGCTTGCCGACGCGGACGGCGTTAACACCGCGACGCGCTTCAACCTCGTTGAAAACACAGTCGCGCTCGTCGTCCCCAAGGGGAACCCGGCGGGGATTCACAGCTATCAGGACGCGATTGACAAAGCGGAATCCATCGCAATCGGCAACTCCGACGTGCCCGTCGGGCAGTACACGGAGGAGATATTCAAGTCTCTGGGCGTATGGGACGATATACTGGCAAAGGCTTCCCTCGGCACAAACGTCAAGGAAGTTACATCGTGGGTGTCCGCCGGCGCGGTTGACTGCGGCATTGTTTACGGCACGGACGCGTATTCCGCGGGTCTTGAGGTCGTCGCCGCTCCGCCCGCAGGCTCGCTGAAAACCCCGGTTGTGTACCCCGCCGCCGTGCTTGCGAACGCGCAGCAGACAGCCGCCGCGCAAGCGTACCTCGCCTACCTGAAAGGCGCGGAAGCCACAGCGGTGTTCGAGAGCGTCGGGTTCTCCAAGCCGTAAGTATTGCGGCGTAAATATTGCAACGAATAGAAATCTCCGCCGAAAGGCGGAGATTTTTTGCGTCGCAATACCAACGGAAAAATCGCTATTGACACCGCCGTCGGCAGGGGATATAATGAGAACATAGATATTACATATATGTTTAATAAGTATTTACAATAGAAAGGAAGATTTACATGTCTGAATCAGCGCGCGCATTGCGACCCATTTTCGGACCCTTCGACTACGTTAAGAGCGCGGAGGGCGTTGCCGCATTCCTGAAAAGCATTGCGGTGCAAACCGAGAGCGGCATTTTCTGGCCGGCGCAGCCCGAGATTGACACGAGCGAGGACGCGGCGTCCTTCGCCTACTACAACGGCAACGCGGGGAAAATCTACTTCCTAACGCAGCTCGCCGCCGCGACGGGCGACAAGCAATACCTAGCCGCCGCGCAGGACGGCGCACGGTACATTCTCCGCAATTTCGCGACAAAGACCTCCGCGCCGCTGTTCCACGGGCTTGACGACGTGGAGCACAGCTTTTACCTCGGCAACGGCGGCATCGCCTTTGCGCTGCTTGAGCTTTACAAGCTGACCAAAGACGAGGAGCTGTACGCGTTCACGAAAAAGCTGACGGACGCGATTGTTGAAACCGCGATTATCGACGCGGACGGCGCGCGGTGGTCAAAGGTCGGCGGGCTTATCGGCGACTGGGGCACCGTGCTGTACCTGCTCTACGCGGCGGAAATTTTCGGCGACGACAAGTACAAAGACCTGGCGGTGCTCGCGGGCGGCACGATTATCGCGGGCGGCGAGGACGCGCCCATCGGCAAGCGTTACATCGCGTTCACGGGTTCGCTCGGCGACTTCCCCGAGACGGCTTTCCCCGAGTTTCCGAACTTTGAGCTTGGCACGGCGGGTGGAGCGTACACACTCGCGCGGCTGTACGAGGTTTCGGGCGAGCAGCGGTTCCTTGACGCGGCAAAGGCGGGCGCGGATTACGTGCAGTCACTTGCCATCACGCAGGGCGACGCGGCGTTGATTCCGTACCGCCTGCCCGACGCGCAGGACGTGTACTATCTCGGCTTCTGCCACGGTCCCGCCGGGACGGGGCGGCTCTACTATAAGCTGCACAAGCTGACGGGTGACGCGGCTTACGGCGACTTCCTGAACAAGCTCGTCAACGGTTTGCTGCTGGCGGGCGCGCCCGACCAACACTCCAACGGCTATTGGAAAACGTATTCGCAATGCTGCGGAACGTCGGCGCAGATTAACTTCTTCCTCGGACTGTGGGCGGACACGGGCGACGCGAAGTACCTCGAACTCGCAAATCGCGGCGGGCGGCATGTGCTTGGCGACGCTGCCGTGACCGACGGTCCCGAACTGAAATGGTATCAGGCGTTTGAGCGCATAAATCCCGCCCTCATCACGCTCGACTCGGGATTCTCGAACGGCGCGGCGGGCATCGGCGCGGCACTCCTACAGCTCGGACTCGCGAACGAGGGACGATTCACCATTCCGCGTCAGCCGGACGACCCGTTCCCGAGTAAGGCATAAATTGCAAAGACTCAAAAAGAGGGGCGAAAGCCCCTCTTTTAGCGCGTTTTCGGCTGCAAACGATTACACAACAAGCTTGCTGCGCAGCAGCGCGACTGTGCCGTCGGTAACGCCGCAATGCGCGACATAGGCGGCGGCTCCGCCGTAAGTATCGCGCAGATAGTCGAGCAGAATCCACATGTTTTCGGGCACCGTGCGGAAGAACGGGTCGGTCAGCTTCGCGCGGTGCTCGTTCGGGAAGTGCTTGTTATACCCCTCAAGCAGCGGGCGGTACACCTCCGTCAGGTAAATCTCCGACACGCAGTAGTCCGCGACGATGTCCTCGTCGCCCACTCCCGCGAGACTTAGCAGCAGGGCGGCGATTATCCCCGTCCTGTCCTTGCCGGTCGTGCAGTTGAACAGCGCGCAACCGTCCGCGTTTGCGAGAATCGTTAGCGTTTCCGCAATCCACTCCTTGCACGTCTCCGCCATGTCGATATATTTCTCGCCCCACACGACTTGGGAGGTTACGGGCGGCGCGGCGTTCGGCGCGTTATTCGCCGCGTTGCGGGAGGCGAACGCAACCGCGTCATTGAACGTCGGGCTGCGCTTGTACTCCACCCACGGGAGGTCGAGCAGCGCGCTCGGTCGCTCGTTCACCTCGCGGTCGCCGCGAAAATCAACCGCGAGCTTTAGCCCGTAATTGCGCAGGAACTCAAGGTCGCTCTCCGGCAGGTTACAGGGCGCTTCGCATCGGACGAACACGCCGTGACGCGTCACTCCGCCGCCAACTATCGGGTAACCCCCAAGTTCGCGCGCGTTATGGAGCGTGGCGAGCGGCAATCTCCGATATTGCGTCATCAAATCAACTCCTTGTCAAATCTTTTTTTCATTTTACCACGCGGGATATGGCGAGCGCAACCCCCAACTATTAGGCGTTGCAACGTAATGGTTACAAATTAAACGTAACCGATTATGTAACCGAATCGGACGTGCTTCTCCTTGCAAACACACAAGAAGTCACAGAAATTATTTGCATAAAGTAAAATATTTGTCAATCGAAACCCATAGATGTAACTCTCATGTAACTTGAAGGTGATATGATACTCCCATAAGAGAAATCTTGGCAGGCAGAAACAAGCCTGATTGGCGGAAATGTAACCGCCGCGATAGAAATGGGAGGATATACAATGAAAAAGAACATGGCTGCGAAACTGATTGCGCTCGTAATGACGGCACTCATCGTGCTGTCGCTCACGCCGATAGGCGCGTTCGCGGAGGCGCCAACAGCGATTGACCCGCAGGTCGTACCAAGCAACACGGCAACGACGCTCTACTACAAGGGCGCGGCAACGGCTGATTCGTCCGACTGGGACGTTGCGCTCGCCAAGACGATAAAGCAGCGCACGAACGCGGGCGAACCCATTGAGAACGAGTTCACAATCTCGCTCGACGTGCAGGCAAAGACGAAGTTCAGCGAAGTGCCGCTTATCGTCGGCGCGAACATCGTCCTCGTGCTCGACCTGTCGCAGAGCATGGACTCGCCGTATAACAAACCGGGTACGAGCACCAGTACAACGAACTGGAAAGAGCTTGTCATCGCGGCGGACAGCTTTATTGACAAAATGCTCGGAGCGGATAGCCAAGGCAAGCTAAACCCCAACGACAACCGCATTGCAATAGTCGCCTACGGCTACGAGCAAAGACTGACCCTTAAATGGACGGATTCCGCAACAGAGGCGAAGAACTCCTACAGATACAGAAGCACGGATGTCGCGTGGAACCAGACGGCTCTCATAGGTACGCATTACGCTTCCGCGGACGCTTTCAGAGCCGCGAGGATGGATGACGACCTAGGCTATACCAACGGGGAAGCGGGTTTTTACGGCGCGGACGTTGCGCTGGATACCGCACCGACGAGAGATTACGGCACGCCCCTCGAATACGTCGTGTTCATGTCGGATGGCGAAGTAAACGCGCGAATGGACGGAAACGGAGAAACCCTTACGACAGGCAACCATGTGATGGGTGCGAAGAATCGAGCGGCGAAGCTGAAACTCAACCACCCGAGCGCGAAAATTTATACCGTGGCGTTCAATATCAACAGTTTGACCGCCGCGCAGGTGCTCAAGCGTTTTAACGCCGTCATTACGGTATGGAGCAGCGGAGACGGATTTAACCAAGGCAACAGTTCGGTTGACGCTTACTATGAGGGCAGCGCGAATAACATCGAGACTATCTACAACACAATCAGTCAGCGCATACTCGACGAGTCGCAGCCGACGACGGTTTCCGACCCGATGGGCGCGCACATAGCGCTGGACGGCGCGGTTATCACGAACAACAGTAACGTCTCCGAAGCGAATGGCGGCTTTAACTGGGACTTGTCAAAGGTTGAGCCGACGAAAACCGAGAACAACATCAATTACTACCACCTCGAATACAACATTACGCTCGATACCTTGAGCAACGGCTTTGAAAAGCTGGCGGATTACGCGACAAACGGCGCGACGACCCTTAGCTACTTCACAAAGCAGACGGTCAGCGGTAAAATCACGATTAACGGACCCTACACAGTAGCGTTCGACGTGCCGAAGGTTGAGGGTTACTCGGCGTACCCGCTGCTCACATTCAAAAAGACGGACGGACCCAACCCGATAGAGGGCGTACCGTTCACCGCGACAAGCAATGAGCTTATCCTGACAGGCACGAACGCGGGGCAATATCGCGTAATCAGCGGCGCGTCGAACGCGCAGGGCGTTGTGACATTCGACCTCCCGTCGGGACACAGCTATATCATTAAGGAAGTTTACGACGCGGGAATAAGCGCGATTTACAATCAGGATACAACGACCGAATACGCGGTATCTGTCAACTGGGGTGCCATCACGGGCGACCTAAAAGCAGACGGCACAAGCGAGATAGTTAATGAACCCGTGCAGATTCCGCAGCCGGTAAGCATTTCGGTTACGAAGTTCTTTGAGATAGACGAAGAAGATGTTGCGTTTGATAACATTGACCCGGAATGGGTGTACACATTCACATTTGACCTGAAAAACAGCTCCGGCGACGTAATTGGCACTCATAGCCTGACGGGGTTGACGAAGGCGGACATCGAAGATTTGGCGCAAAACAACACAGGAACACCGCTTAGTTTCACGATAGATGTAAGTGACCTGACTGACGCAGTCAATGTCTTTACAATCACCGAATCCGCAAGCGGCGCATATGAAGAGCACAGCTACGGTTGGCAACTGGCGAATCCGATTACGATAATCGTTGACCGCTACGGTAAGCTTATTGGTGACGACGCGACCAACGAATTTGAAGCAATAAACCAAGTCGGCGGAGCCATAATCCCGTCGTTCAGCTTCTCGAAAGTGCTGATAGATGGGCGCACAGGCAACCCCTACACGGGATACAAAACGCCGTTTACTTTCGAGTTAAGTGACAATAACTCTGACTGGTCATCAACCTATGAGATTAGCGTGGAAGAGACCGGCGGCGGAGATACCGGTGTAATTCAACTCCCAAAGTATGCGGACGTACTAAACGCGGAACTGACGCTCCTCGAGACTTCACAAAGCAGCACAAGCGAAAAAGGCGATGTGACGGCTGACACGTCGGAGTGGACGATTACAATAGAGTATGGCGTTGTGACGGGCATCACGAAGAACGATGAAGTGAAAGAAACGATACTGTTCACCAACGAATATTTCCCCCACATCACGCCGAGCATCACAATCAGAAAGACGACTAATGGTTACAACGGCGAGTTCGACTTCGCTGTTGCGGTTGAGACGGCAAGCGATACGGTTAGTCTCGCGGTCACGGACGCGGTGACGGCACCGCAGAGCGAGTACGCGCTTCCGACGGACTTCACGGGAACCGTTACGGTGACAGAGGTTGACAGCGGAATTGACGGCTGGGAATATGACGACAGGGAATACACGTTTACGTATGAAGACGGCGTGTTGGTAACTGATAACCTCGCGTCAGCGGTTGCGACGTTCAGCAACACGTTCACCATAACCACCACCGAACCGACACCGACGCCGACCAACACGGTTGACTACCCCAACCCGTCGCCGACGCCGACGCCCGTAGTCACGCCGACAACCACGCCGGACGTAACGCCGGAGATTACCCCCGAGCCGACGGTTGAGATTCCCGACGAGGAGCCGCCGCTCGCGGAACTCCCGCCGCTCGTGGCGGAAGTGGAAAAACTCCCCGAAGTTGCGCCGGAAGTTGAGATAGGCGACGACGAAACGCCGCTCGCGGACGCGCCGATAATACCGAAAACAGGCGACAGCGGCATAGTAACACTTGCACTTCTCGGTTTGACCGCAACGGCGGGCGCGGCAATCATAGTCCTGAAGAAAAAGGCGAAATAAAGGGACAGAGCGCCGCGTGGAATAGGGAAAGAATTATAGTAAACGCATAGAGAGAGTACGGGACACACTCCGCTTTTGGGCGGGGTGTGTTCCGTTTTGTGAGCTGTCTTAATCATATACTTATTGACATTGCTCGTAAATTGTGTAAAATAGAAGATGCGCCGCGAAATCGGGCGGCTTTATTCGATATTATATAAAACAAGAAATCGGAGGTTAACACTTATGCGTCGTTCTGACCGCGAAATAACCGACTTTGGCGAAATAATTGAGGTGCTGCGCCGCGCCGACACCATTCGACTTGGGCTGCATGACGAACCGTACCCGTACATTGTGCCGCTTTCGTTCGGCTTTGAAGTTGCAAACGGCAAAATTGTGCTGTACTTTCACGGTGCGAAAGAGGGCTTGAAACACGAATTGATAGCCAAAAACCCGCGTGTTTGCGTGGAAGCGGACATGTTTCGCAATTATGCGGAAGTGCCGAAAAGCATTACTGTCGAATACGAGAGTGTCATCGGTTTCGGCATTTGCGAGCTTGTAGGCGGCGATGAAGCGGCGCGCGGTCTTGATTTGCTGCTGACGCATTGCGGTTTCGACGGTTTTGCCTACGACCACGCCGTGCTTGATGTGACCGCGGTGTATCGAGTAACGCTCGAAAGCGTTACCGGGAAACGACGTTTTGTGCAGGATTGAGCGCGCGAGAATGAGCGTTTCTACTGCGCAAAACTAATCATTACGTGCCATCCGACAAGTCCACGACCTCACCGGTGCGAACATTGATTGTTGTTGCGTATGACTTATAGTAGCCGTTCGGACTTGAACGCTCGTAACCGGAAAACAGCACACTTATGTAGTATTCGTCGGCGCGAGTTATGCTATATGTCCAGTACGCTTCGCCGTAATCGGGAAATTCGACCAGCGCATTTGCGACATTCTCAAATGCGCGATTGATTTCCCGCACTTCTTCGTCGCTTTTTTGGAACATCTCGAACAATTCTTCACTCTTAAAATAGATTTGCGGATAGCGCACTTCCTGCGAAAGCGGCAGCGACCACTCGTTTTTTGCATAACTGTACCGCAAGATTACTTTCGGCGCAATGGAATAAGTGTAAGTATCGCAAAACTCGTCGCTTTCAATATAGCTTAAATCAGGAATGTTCACTTTAGGGTTTGGTCGGAGCGACTTGCCGATATATATTTCCTTGTTCAAATCCGGCGCAAACTCATCAGAATAGCGCGCGCAAGCTGACAATAGTAGCGTTGCCGCGCAAAGACAAAGTGCTGCAATTCGCGATTTGATAAATAAAAGATTCATAACTGCGCCTTTCTCCATAAAATGGCTTTCACTTACTTAATCCTGCAATCAACACGCTATACAAGCCGATAAGTTGCAGGCTGAACTTAATGGTAATAGTATAGCACGTTGTTCGACAGATTGCAGCAGTAAAATTGTCAATTATGTAGATGGGTCTTGCACAGGACGTCGGTCGGTGATTCGCTAAAATGCGAGGTGCGCTCGGTGTACATTTAGCGCAAGCGAATCTGATAGCGGTCGCGGCAGAGAAGCGATGGCGGCACGGGATAGCCCGTGCCGCTTTTTTTTGCCGCGATATTGACAAACATTAAAGAAACCACAATGTTTCAAATAAAAATTGCCTCATAGATTGATTATTTTGCGCAATATAACCAATAAATCCCTGCCAAAACGTTTTAATTTTATATTGCTGTTTGCACTTGGCTATTGACAACGCGTCTTACGTTTGTTACACTTATATGGTAACAAACAATTGAAATATTACAACATGTTACAAAAAGTTACCGCTTTGTAGGAATATACTATTATTGTTGGGAGAATGAGATTATGACGCGAACAAGGAAGATAATGGCGGTGATACTGGCAGCTATGGTCATGGTATCACTAATTGGCACGTCGCTGGCATTTGCCGAGGACGAGAATGATTCGGGTGACTATAACCCAATCGTCGAGGGTTCAGATGAATTACCCGACGATGAACCGATTTTCAACACCCTTGACGCGCCTATCGGCGCCGGAGACAATCTTAATCCCCGCGTCGAAATCGCGCTGAACTACACCGACATTGTCGCGCCTGATACGGCGAGTAGTGTAAACCTCACGGGCGGCAGAAAGCTATCCGGCGACAGCGGCATAACGCTGCGCACGAGACTAAGCTATCGAGTCGTCATGTTTACGTATGACGACGAGCTGGAACCGGACGCGGTCGTACTGCGCTATAACACGTATTTGCCCGATGAGCTGGGGGAACCGACGTATGACCTCACAAGCACGGGCTTTGACGGCGTGTACTCAAACGGAGTTCTCACGCTGACGAACAATGTGGACCTGCTGCCGGGCGACTCCGGCTCAATTGTATTCTACACAACATTCACGCCGCGCGGTCTTGTCAGTCCCGCTTCCGGGATTTTCAGCGGTACGGCTTTTGCTGAAAGCGAAGTTACCTTTGGCGGCAGCGTCGTCTATAACGCGTCTACTTTGCCAATCACGCTGGACTTTGAAGTCGCAAAGGACACACATGAACTGGTTCACGACGTTCGCCGCACGGACCGCATTACCTCCGACCCCGCTGATGCGGCGGAGGCATATGAATACTTCGATTACTATGTATCCGTCGATATGTTGAAGTTGACTCGCGAAGTGATAAACGCGAAAATCACCGATGTTTTGCCCGCCTCCTTTGACTTGCTCTCTGTGACGGACGCAAAGACAAGCGCATTGCTCTTCGACAAGACCACCAAGCCGAGCGGGGCTGACGGATTCACGTACACCCCGAGCGGTACTATATTTACCTATACTTTCGACCCGATTGCGTATTGGGGGCGTTATCCGACCGTCACCGAGGGGATTATGAAGCTGAAAATTCGCGCTCGCGCGTTGCGTGCCGACGTGCAGAACAGCGTCGGTGCAGCGTTGCGCACAAGCGTTATACGCCTTGAGGGCGTGTATGAGGGCGATTCGGCATTCTCCCTGTTAGACCAAGAGTCAATTCTCGTTGGCGTGGACACCGTGTACTTCAAGTACAGCGGCGGCATTTACGCGCTCGTTATAGGCGCGCGTAACGCCGACGTCAGTAATAACCCCGACAACATGTATGACGACCGTGCGCATGGCGGTATAAGCGAAGAAGATATGCCGATTTGGCAGAAAAAAGACGGAATAAACGTCATGGGATTGGTTAACAACAATATAGTCAAGACGTATGTTTTTAACGGATTGAAAGCGGCGGTGACAGCCCCGATTGACTACGCTTGGGGCAGCGACCATATCCGCTACATAAACCAAAGCGAGAGCCGCGTCCTCGCGGACGACGAGTTTAGAATTACGCGGATTTTAGTCGGCTCGACGAGAGGTGAGTATATAGAAACGGACTACGGAAACCGTGAAAAGGACGTATACGTGCGTTACGCGGGCACGGAGGAGTATGTGTTTTTCGAGCACCTCAGCGCGTGGGAAAATGACATTGCTATTAGTGTCGATACGAATGTCGTCGGCTTCCGTGTTATCTCGCGCAATCACACGGCGGCGTTCGGCGATGTTGCTGACATTACAAGGAAGCAGGTCGGTGAAATTGAGGTTACATACTTAAAGTCCGACAGGTATGTGAACGACGCGCTCCAAGATTCGCGATTTTTCATCATGGGCTTCATGGACGTGCTTGACAGCGATTCCCAAGAGAGCGTGCTCAACATAACGGAGGACACGTACAACGGAACGCTTGCAGGTGACATCAAGGCGTATGACTTGGCGCACTATGGCAAGTATATGTATCGCTCACGTGTGAGCACGTATCTTGTAAAGAAAACTTATCGCCCGCTGATGTGGGGAGAAGGCGTAAACCCGACAAAGTTTGATGAATCCCGCGGCGTTTACACCTTCAAGTCGTTATTCACACTATACAATACTACATATGCGGATAGTATCGCAAACTTTGATATGTATACGCTGATGCCGCCGGGCGTCGGGTTCGACAGCCTTTATGTAGACACTTATACTTCTACGATGCCAATCACAACCGACTGGTCTGTTGTTAATACCGACTATCAGGGTAGCGGACGCACATTGGCAAA
Source organism: Oscillospiraceae bacterium (assembly GCA_031261325.1). Taxonomy (GTDB): domain Bacteria; phylum Bacillota; class Clostridia; order Oscillospirales; family Oscillospiraceae; genus JAIRRO01. The sequence continues at coordinate 5,262 of JAISKH010000010.1, read as the reverse complement.
GCTTAGTGTCAGAACGCCGGGTAGTGCCGACGATGTGAAAAATCAGGCTATAACGCTCTTTAGAATTGGTATCAACGGATATTTTACTGAGCCGAAGTCGGGTGATTACACATCAAAAGCAACGAATATGTTTTTCTATCCTATGGACGACATCACGGACGCGCAGCTTACCGAAAGAACTACTGCCGGCGGAGAGAATACAGTTAGCTCGGCAGGATTCGCTCCGGAGTCAATTGTCGCCAAGTATACAACAACAGAGTCAAATAAAGACCCGAGCGGATACGGTTATTTGGACCCTTATAGCGAGGCGATATTGACAGACCTCAATGGTAATGGCAATTCTAATGACCTAGTTATAGCTGCGTACAACCGAGTTTTGTATCCCATAACCGCCTTACAGGGGACGATGGGTGTGCGCAAAACTGCGGTGACAGACATCAACCCCGTCGCATCGACAAACGCGGGACTTGTAAACTCCAACGGCACGTATGCGTTTATTCTCTCGCTTAGCCACAATGATGTTGCGCTTACAAATATCAAAGTTTACGACAATCTTCCGTCCGTCGGCGACACTTTCTATAAGCTGGGTTCAAACGACAGTTTAGTACCGCGTAAATCCAGGTGGAGCGGCGCGCTCACGGGCGTGAGCTTTATCACGCCGCCCGGTAAAACCCTGAACGGCACGCAGAAAGTCTACTACTCCGCAACCGCGACGACCGTGACAAACTTATCGTCCGCGCCGTGGGTGTTGAGTACGTCGTGGGCGCAGCCATTGAGCGCGGTGAAAGCCGTCGCGGTGGACTTCGGAACGAATGAAATCCCGGCAAAGAATGTTTATTCCGTGCGCCTTGACTTCAAAGCGCCGCTCGACCCGACATTTACCCTTGCTGGCACGGCGACGGTCAACACGTTCCACTATAATTACAACACTCTCGGAGCGGAGATACTGGAGAGTAACGCCGCCACTCTGACGATGAAATCGCCGAAAGCCGTCATCGGCGACACGATTTTCGCCGACTACAATGAAAACGGGATTATGGACGGCGACGACCACGCGATTCCCGCGACGCTCACGCTGTACAAGAAGCTTGAGGACGGCGACACTACAACGCCGAGCTTAACGATGGACGGCAAAAAGTTCATAGAAGTGTACACTAGCGCGACAGGCGGCGCGCCATATCTCTTTACCCAAATGTATACAAAGGATTCGGACGGCAAAACATACACAACCCCGATTCAACAGGGCGAATACTACATTAAAGTCACGCTGAGTAGTACGCCGTGGTCGTCGCGCTTTAAGGGCTTTACGGTAATTCCCGACAATCCGGGAGCCGATGTTAACGCCAATGCCGCCGTAGCCGACGGAGTGAGCGGAGTCGGCTGGATAAAGAATATAGTAATTGATTTTTCTGACAACGGTTCAAATGGTGCCGACATAGAATATCTGAAAGCGGACGCGGGAGTTAAATTTGTCCCCGCAGACGCCGACACCGCGTTCCACAAAGTATCGCAAGACGAGCTTGACGGTTCACCATTGAGTGTACATGTGTTGGGAGAGCAGACGTCGTTCAAACTCTATCGCGTTGAGCATTATCCGAACATAAGCGGCACGCCGTCCTCATCGACAATAAAGGACTATTCGGTTCCGGCGCATAATTTCAAAGTTGAGGAGTTCCCCGAACCGGGACTTCTGTTCAGCGGCGTGTCAATCCCTGCGTATCGCAAGGTGCCGCTTAACGCCGAGGGTTATGCGACGAAACCCGAGCGCACAGCCGCCGTTCCGCTTGCGAGCGGTGAAGTGGTCTATACGCTGAAGTATAAGACGAATCTTGATTCCACCTTAAAACCAATGCCGGGAGCATCGAACATTGACGCGCGCGAAGCTCACACGCTCGAAAACACGGCAAAGCTCAAAAGCGGAGAATACATCACCTATCTGGTGATTGACTTTGGCAATGTGCCCGCAATATTCTACGCCGAAGGGTCTACGGTGTATAGCGGCAAGACTTACGGCAATCCAATCACGTTCACGTTTAATCTCGCAAACGACTTCACGAAATTTACCCCCGTCGCAGGTCAGGCGTACCGCCAATCCACAAACACCGCAAAGCTCTCCTATGGATATACGCTTTCGGGCAAGGAATATGACTACAGCAAGACCGACGACGCGAATGTACTTGTGGCAAGCCCCGTAAGCCTGCCGCGCGAGCTTGATAAATCCGCGATATTCCCCGATGCGCCACTCGGCGGCGAAGCAAAGTTCTCGATAACAAAAGTCCAAAACTACGACCCCGCAAGCGTTTACCTTTTCACCTTGGAGGACACGCCGCAGGTTGGACTTACATGGGAACGCATGACGCTTCCGCAGTTCACAAATGGTGAGGGCGTGACCTATTCGGTGTACTATAACACAAGCGCAAGTACGGCGTTTGTCGCACTTAGCGGATACAACGGATTATCCGCCGATAGTGAACAACTAATCACATTCCCGAGCGATTTGGGAACGATAACGATACGCACAGTTCAGTTGCGGTTCGGCACGGTGCCCATAGCGTTCGCGCAAACCGACGACATCATAACCGTATTTGGCGTTGACTCGACAATCGCGACATACCCGACGGGCACCGCCAAGAACGACGTAAAGCTAACCTACCAATACAATAGCGAGCCGGTATCGGTCACAGACGACGCGACGGTTATAATTGTTGAAGCGCCGACGTTTACAATAACAAAGTCAGCAGACCAACCCGCGTTGGTATATCAACCCGGCGAGCAGGTTCCCGACCCGCTCCGCTCCGACGTTAACGGCGGCTACATTTTGCGCAGTACACCGATTGAGTACACTATCATCGTTACGCCGACAGGAGCCGGAACCTTTACGGTTGATGACGTTGTTCCCGCGGGAACGGAGCTTGTCGGTGCCCCAAGCGGTAACGGTTCGGTCGGCGACGACGGAAAGATTACATGGAACACAACGGTGTCCGCGTCAGGCCTCTCGCCGATAACGTTCAAATTCACGGTGAGCATACTCGACAGCTTGGAGGAATACGCGATAATAAGCAACACCGCAAAGTTGATTGTCGGCACCGCGGAGACGGGCAGCGAGACGATAGTCCACAAAGTCGCCGACCCGCACCTTACAATCACTAAATCCGCCGACCCCGAAGAAAACTCGACCGTGCCGCAGGGCGACACGATAATATACACGCTTCTTGTCGAAAACGGCGGCAAGCTACCCGCCACGAACGTCGTCGTCACAGACAGCGTACCGACAGGTACCACGTTCCAAAGCGCGGACAACAACGGCGATGAGTCGCTCGGCACCATTACATGGAACTTAGGCACGCTGGCGGCGGGAACGGACGAAACAGTTACTTTTACAGTAACCGTAGACGAGCTTGAGGAAGAAACGTACTATCTTGTAATTGATAATACTGCCGCTGTCACCTCGGACGATACGAGTGACGACTCAAATACCGTAATACACGAGGTAAAGGAACCGCACCTGACTATCACAAAGTCATCTTCGGGCGCGGGAATAACGACGTTCAAACCGGGTGACACAATAACCTACACAATAGTCGTCGAGAACGACGGCGCATACGCAATCCCCGCCGCAACCGTTACGGATTCGGCACCGCCGCACACCACTCTCGATTCCGTCGGAAATGGCGGCGAAGTAAGTAACGGCGTGATTACATGGACGCTTCCGTTGCTGGAAATCGGCGACACATATACGGTAAAGTTCACCGTCACCGCTGATGAATTTGCTGTAGGAACCGACGTTTACAGCCGCGATATTAACAACACCGCGTCCGTGACCTCAGATGAAACCGGCACTACGGTTTCCAACGAAGTAGTTGACCCCGTAGCGATTCCAACGCCAAATACAGTATCGTATCCTGACACAACGCCGAAACCGAGTTCGTCCCCGACGCCTTCACCGAGTGAGACCCCGGAGCCGAGCGAAACGCCTGACCCTGAAAGCACGCCTGAAGCGTCGCCTGACGCAAGCGCGGAACCGAGCACGGAGCCTTCGCCTGAAGTGACACCGTACAACTCCTATGAGCCGCGCCCGTCAGCGCCCATTGATGAGCCGCGACTTTCGCCGACATCGACACCGCCGACACCGCGTGAGGGCAATGTGTTGGTGCACAATGACGACGACTCTTGGACGGAATTTGATGAGTACGGGGTGCCTATGGGCACGTGGACGTGGAACGAAAGTACCGAAACTTGGGACTTCAAGGAGTTTGTTCCGACAGGAGCCAAGTCGCCGCGCACGGGAGACTTAGGATTCGCCATGTGGCTGATAATCGGCGGCGCGGCAAGTGGCGTTGCGGCAACAATCTCATATGCTAAGAAAAGGCGCGGCAAGTAAAGCCGACGAACGGTTGCGAAATAAAATAACAAGAGAAATATTACAATAAATCCGTCGCTGTATATTCCTATGCAGCGACGGATTTGTATATTGCTCAAATGTATTACAAACCATTATATTTAGTAACTCATATAGGCTTTTTTGCCGATTCTACAGAGCAGGAATCAAACATTGCTTTCATGGAAGACAGCAATGCTTCAATTTGCGTTTTATCTAAGTTCAAATTGTCACAGGCTAACAACAAGTATCCGCAACACGCGGCGTTCGACCATTGTTCGCCGCACAGCATTTCGCGCAATGATTCTTTGTCCATATGCTCCACAAGAAATCACTTCACTTTCTTCGGCAATACTAACATAATTTTGCCGAAAAGTGTGCCGAATAAAGTCGTTCTTATGTTAGCATCGCCTCCTGCTCAAGGCGAATGCAATTATCTATCATATAATGAATGCAATCGGTGCATTCATTTAGTTCCGGCACAGATAACAATGTCGATAGGCGAGCCGCATAGGGCTTTTCAAAATTTGAGCAATATTCGTGATAACGCTCAAGTTCGTCAATCCCCATACGCCGTTGGGAAAAGATTCTTCAAAAAATCTTGTAATCCGCGCCATTTCAGAATTTTGGGGTTGTATTTGCTACTCTGTTGTGCTATAATAAAAGTGTTACGGTTTGGCAACTATACGGCAATGATAGCTTCGTCCGGCTAAATCGTTTCAAATTACGAATTAGGAGCTTACCTCAATGAAAAAGATAATGCAACGAACCGGGATTGTCGTTCTGGGTGTCGTTTTGATAATCATCGCCGCAATAGTTATATTGTTTTGGAACGAAATCCGCAGTTTGTCATCGCTCAAGAAGTTAGACGACTACGGAATGTT
>JAISKH010000041.1 GCA_031261325.1 Oscillospiraceae bacterium | reverse complement strand
AGTGCAAGCTCGCTCACGCGAAAGCCAACACTTCAGCAACGATTTATCCTTGCCAAGTGGCAGCTTGCACTACCAGTGTTAACTTACTGCCCGTACAACCGATTTGGTTTGCGCCTAGCATGGGGGGTGATTTTTAAGAGGGGGCTTGCCCCCTCTTAAATGCGCTTTCCCCCCTTTCTCGCATAAGAAAGGGGGCCCCGCGCGGGGAGCGCAAGGAGCAAGTTGGAGATTACAAATATCAAAAACCTAAAATGGAACGGAAGAGTACGACGTAAGACGAAAGACGATGGAGTCGCCTCGGCGGGACGAGGGAATAAGGTAGGATTACAGCCCACGAATCAGAGCTTTCAGCTCCGATTTGTAGGCCTCGACCCCCGGTTGGTCGAATGGGTTCACCCCCAAAATCCCGGCGGAAACCGCGCACGCGTACTCGAAAAAGTACAGCAGCGCGCCGACGGTGTGCGGCGCGATGTTCGTCGGCGGGTTCGCCATGAACTCCGCTTCGCGCTCGTCTCGCGACTTGTGCGGCTTGGGTTCGCCCGAGGTTTTGGTTTGCGGCTCGCTCCACGGCGCGTCCAGCGTCATGACGGGCACTCCGCCCGCAAGGTGCGCCGTCTTAACCGCTTGCGTCGCAAGGGCGTTCAGCTCGTCGAACCGCCGTCCCGCCGCGCTCGCAAGTCCGTCGCTGAACAGTCCCGACGCGGGAATGTTTATGCGCGAGCGCGAGCCAAAGGTTACAAACGTCTCCATAAGGTCGCGCGCGCCCTCCTGCATGTACTGCCCGAGTGAGTGCAGGTCGGCGGTGTAATCCGCCGTCGCGGGGAAAATTCCGCCGTGCGCCTTGCCCTCGCTCTCGCCGTAGAGCTGCTTCCACCACTCGCCGAGGTAACGCGCGTCCGGCTCGAACGTCGCGAGAACCTCCGTGCGGTACCCCGCCGCGTACAGGGCTTGCCTTGCGGCGGCGTAGGCAATCGCGTCCGTGCCATGCTCCGCTTCCTCAAGCGCGCCCGCCATCAGCGCGTCAACGTCAACGCCCGCGACGGCGCACGGCAACAGCCCGACGGCTGTCAGCACGCTGTAACGCCCGCCGACGTCCTCGGGAATGTCGAACAAGGTCACGCCGTTGCTCTCCGCGTAGGTGCGGAGGGCGTTTTTCTGCGCGCCCGCGATGATATAAAGGTGCCCGCGCCAATCCGCGCCGTAGCGCAGCTTAAGCAGGTCGGCGAACACGCGCAGGGCGGCGGCGGTTTCAAGCGTCGTGCCCGACTTCGATATGACGCTGACGGAGAAGTCGCGCCCCTCAAGCGAGCGGACGACGCGCTCCAAGTACTGCCCCGACAGGCTGTTGCCCGCGAACACGACCTGCGTGCCGATTCGCGGGTGCACCGCGTCAATCACGGCGCGCGCGCCGAGGTAGCTGCCGCCGATGCCGAGGACGATGTGCACCTCCGACTGCGCCGATATGCGCATCGCCGTCTCCGTTATGCGCGGCAAAAACGCGTGCGCTTCGGCGGGCAGGCGCAACCAACCGTGATTCGCGTGGCGCGTCACGAGCGAGTGCGGCTCGGCGGGCAGTTCGGGCGTGACGGTAACGCCGTCAGGCGTTTGAAGTGTGAATTTTATCATTTGTAACAGCTCCCAATTGTGTTTTATTTCGTTTTAATCGTGAACAGCAGCTTCCAGAACGCCAAGAAAATGTCGCTCCAGCTTAGTCGCTCAACGCTTTCGGCGGCAACAACGTCGTATGTGCCGAGCACCGTGTCACCCGCCGTCAGCGTCAGCGTGCCGAGCTTGTCGCCCTCCGACACGGGCGCGAGCACGCCGGGTAGAAGCTCCACGGTTTTCGTCAAGGTCTTTGCGTCCGCGCGCGCGACGAGCAGCCACTCCGCGCCGCGAACCACGGGTTGGACGACGCGAACGCGCCCGAGGTCAACCTTCAGCGGCGCGATAACCTCATCGGGCGCGGCGGAAACGACGGTGTAATTCGCGAACCCGTAACTGAGCAGCGAGCTTGCCGCCTCAAAGCGGTCGGGGCTTGTCGCCGCGCCGAGGACGACCGCGATGTACTCAACGCCGTCTCGCTCCGCCGTCGCGGACAGGCAATAGCCCGCCTTATTCGTGAAGCCGGTTTTCAAGCCCGTCGCGCCGTTGTAATAGCGAATGAGCTTGTTCGTGTTCGCGAGGTTGAATGTGCCGCCGCGCAGCGTGCCCGTCCATATTGTCGTAAACTCGCGAATCGACTTGTGCGACATCAGCTCCCGCGACATGAGCGCAATGTCGCGCGCGGTCGTGACGTGCGTGCCGTCGTCGGGAAGTCCCGAGCAGTTTGTGAAGTGCGTGTTCGTCATGCCAAGCTCCGCCGCGCGGGCGTTCATCTTCGCCGCGAACGTCTCCTCCGACCCCGCGAGCTGCTCCGCCATCGCGACAGCCGCGTCGTTCGCGGAATTGACGGCAATGGCGCGCATAATGTCGCGCACGGTCATTTGCTCCCCCGCCTTGAGGTAGATTTGCGAGCCGCCCATGGACGCGGCGCGGTCTGACGTTGTAATCACGTCATCGAGCTTCAGCGCGCCCGATTCGATAGCTTCAATCGCGAGCAGCAGCGTCATAATCTTCGTGACCGAGGCGGGTTCGCGCGGCGCGTCCGCGTCCTTTTCGTAGATAACCGCGCCCGTGCGCCGCTCCATGAGAATCGCGCTCGGCGCTTTGACGGTTATTTGCCCGTCGGCGGCGGCGGCTTCCGCGGCGATAACCGCCGCAACGTCAATCGCGTCCGCGTCCTTGGGGTCAACCGACGGGTAGTCGGCGGGCGCGGCGAGCGCGGGCGTTACGATAAGCGCGAGCATGAGCAGCGTGAGCAGTATGGAAAATAATTTTTTCAAGACAATCCCTCCCGCTCACAGGCTATGCTTGTTCATGACGGATTAGAAGCGCGGCGGTCATGCCTGCGCCGTCAGCTGCGTGATTGCGCGGGCGAGCTGGTCGGCGCAGGAGGTTGCGCGGTTGCCGCAGCGTATTCCGCGCAGCTTTTCGGCGGCGGCTTCGGCGTTCATGCCCGTTACAAGGATTGCAACCGCCTTTAGGTTGCCGTTGCACCCGCCGACGAAGCGGACGTTCTTGATAACGCCCGCATCCACCTCCAGCTCGATGCGGCTGGAGCAGGTGCCCTGCGTCGTGTATGTTGACTTCATGTTTTCACCTATCCTCTGTGGTTTTTTGTTTTTTATTGTAGCACAATTTGGTATATTGTACAACCTTATTCTCCCGTCCCCCGCAGGGCACTCTGCGTCTTTCGTCCTGCGTCGCGCTCTGCCGTTCCATATCTGTTATCATCTATAAATTAGATTACCTATTTCCTTGCGCTACCCGCGCGGGGCCCCCTTTCTTATGCGAGAAAGGGGGGAAAGCGCACTTAAGAGGGGCTGTGCCCCTCTTAAGAATCACCCCCACAGCTAGGCGCAAACCCAATGCGGCGTTACGGGCAGTAAGTTAACGTCGATATTGCAAGCTGCCATTCGGCAAGGTCAACTGCGTAGCAACGCTGTTGGCTTTCGCGGAGCGAGCTTGCACTCATGTTTGAACCTTTTTCGCGTAATGAGTGACCTGATTTGCGATAGCGACTGGAGACTTGAGTGCTTTGAGAGCGGGGTGATTCTCAAGAGGGGCGGCAGCCCCTCTTGAGTGCGCTTTCCCCCCTTTCCCGCATTGGAAAGGGGGCGCCGTCCGCGGAGGACAAGCGAATCTCCATTGAGAATAAACAACAATAGAGAAAACTAACAAAGGCAAGCGAGTGCAACGCGCACAGGTTCCCTGCGGGGGACGAGGGGAATAATGTTGAAACAGTTTTTACATTGTTCACTTTCTAGTTAAAAATTTGTCATATAATTATTTTATGATAAATCCACAAACCAACAACGGAGGTGCCCCATGAATTACACTTATGACCACGGCAGTCCGCGCGACGGCGACGATGAAACCGGCGTCAACAATCCCGTCGAAAGTAATGCCAACAATGACATTGCGGGCGGCGGCAATTTGAACGCCGAAACGGTTGCTCCCGCGCCGCAGGACACGGCGGGACCCGTCACCGATTGGCGCGCGTCCGTCGCCGACCTGATACGCCCGTCGGAGACGACACTGCCCGTGACGAACCCGTCGGAGACTGTAATCCCGCCTGAAGTGCAAGCTTCGCCCGAGACGCAAGCCGCGTCGGAGACTGTTATCCCGCCCGCGCGGCAGCAAACGATACGCCCCGAATGGTGCGACCCGTCCTACAGCGAGGTGCCGCCGCAGGAGAACGCCTACACGCCGAGCTACTCGGTGCGACGCTCGCCGGAAACGGCGCGCCGACAGGCGGAGCCGCGCCGTCTGACGGAAATTGAGTTTGTGGAATCGGAGTTCGACCTGCCGCCGCGCAGTACGCACCGCAACAGCGGGTTCGCCCGCGCGGTCTGTCTCGCGCTCGTCTGCGCAATAATCAGCGCGGTCAGCGCGTGGAGCGTCGTCGAATGGCGGCTCGCCGACACGAACACGTATCGCCCGACGGTAATTCTCGGCGCGCAGGGCGGCAGTCCGTCGGACGGCAACGCTCCCGGCGCACCCGTCGCGGCGCCGAGCGGCGACCACATGGCGGCGGAGGACATTTATGACCACGCGCTGACGCAGGTCGTCTCCGTCCTGACCACGATTCCCGGCGGCTTCGGGCAGATTGGCGGAACGGAATCCGGCACGGGCTTCATCATTTCGGAGGACGGCTATATCCTGACGAATTACCACGTCGTCGAATCCGCCGCGAAGAACGGTTACGACGTGAGGGTCATTTTGCGGGACGGGACGAGCTACACGGCGGACATCGTGGGCTACGAGCCGGACAACGACATTGCGGTTATCAAGATTGACGCGGTCGGGCTTAGCCCCGCGAAAATCGGCAGCAGCGGCAATCTGCGCGTCGGCGAGACGATTTACGCCGTCGGCAACCCGCGCCAGCTGGACTACACGATGACGAACGGAATCGTCTCCGCGCTTGACCGCAAAATCACGGTCGATACGAACAAGTACGTCACCATCACGATGTTCCAAATCAGCGCGGCGGTGAACACGGGCAACTCGGGCGGACCCGTGTATGACAGTCGCGGCGCGGTCGTCGGCATCGTCTCCGCGAAGTACAACGGCGCGAACTACAGCGGCAGCGCGTTTACGGAGGGCTTGGGCTTCGCGATTCCGATTGACGACGCGATGACAATCGCTTCGGAGCTGATACAGAACGGCTACGTTACAGGCAAGGCAAAGCTCGGCGTGACGGTGGAGACTGTGACACCGACGGTCGCGCAGTACTACGACATGGTGGAGGGCACGTTCGTCAAGTCGGTTGAACCCGGCTCCTGCGCCGAAACGGCGGGGATTAAGTCGGGCGACATTATCACGAAGCTCGGCGACACGGACGTGACCTCGACGGAAACGCTGAAAACCGCAAAGCGCGCGTTCAAGGCGGGCGACGAGACGACAGTAACGGTGAACCGCCACGGCGAAGTGCTGAAGCTGACGATAGTGTTTGACGAAGACTCCGCCTCCGTGGATTAAGGCGTAAAAAGTGCCGCTTTCGCGGCACTGTTTCTCCTTATTCCCCTCGTCCCGCCGCGCGGCACCTTTTGCGCGTAACGCCGCACTTACTTCATTAGTCGTTTGACTATTTTTCAATCTCAAAGGAGATTTGCTTGTTTCGCGCGTCGGCGCGGGCGAGTTCCGTGTCCTACGCGGACGGCGCCCCCTTTCTTACGCAAGAAAGGGGGGAAAGAGCGCTTAAGAGGGGCTGCCGCCCCTCTTAAGAAGCT
>JAISKH010000039.1 GCA_031261325.1 Oscillospiraceae bacterium | reverse complement strand
CTCCGTTCGACTTGCATGTGTTAGGCACGCCGCCAGCGTTCGTCCTGAGCCAGGATCAAACTCTCAATAAAATGGTATCTTAAATGTTCGCTCGCATTCCACTTCCACGCCCGACTTGCATGTTCCTTGCGGAACAGCTCGTCGCGCGCCGACGTTTCTCGCTCGCTACACCCAAAATCGTCTTTCATCAAGTCGCTTTTATTCCAAGCTTCTCAAAGAATTTTTATAGTTAGGTATGTAGTCCGCTGACAACGGCTACACCCCAACTTGAGTCCCTTTTTCTTATGGTGTTTTGTTCGCATTGTTTAATTTACAAGGTGCAATGGGGTCGCGCTTTGGTGATTTTGCTGTTCCCGTTTGTCACGGGATATTCATATTATCACACCGCGATTAACTTGTCAAGCACTTTTTTCGGATTTCTTCAGTTTATTTTTCGACCGATTCCGTCCGAATAGCCGCCTGCTTCGCTCTCGCGTGGAGTTGCGGGTTTGCGCCGGCCTGACTCTTGCCTGACAGACGCTCGATTACTTTAACACAGGGTCGGGGGGTTGTCAACACCTTTTTTCGCGTTTTTGCGACTTTTTTCGCGCGCGTTTTCGGCGTTACGAGATATAGACAAAACCGCCGCCGCGCTTCGTCGTTGTATACCATTTATATAGGTCGCACGTGAAAAGTCCGCCGCCGTCCATCACCGTCGCGATGACGGGCGCACCGCGCTCCGTGTATTCCAGCGACACGATTGTTATCCAATGCCACTCGTCAAGAGCCGGCTCCTCACCGTTATCAAGCGCGAGGAACGCGACGGGCATGTCCGCCTCAAGCGCGCCGACGATGAACTCCAAAACCTCCGCAAACGGGGCGCGCGGTAACTTCTCGCCGTCCGCGCGCAGGAATTGCGCAAGGCGCGACTCCGTTTCCTTGTGCGCGTGCGGAATGTACAGCTCGTGTATCACCGCGCCAAGCTCGTGCGCCTCTATGTATTTTTCCATGCGCTCGATTAGCGCCTGCGTGGACGGGATACCGCCCATGCCCGGCGTGACATGCTCCCAAACCTGCTCCATCAGCTCGATTAGCTCCGCCTTTTCGGCGCGCGCGCCCGTGCCCGCCACGTTGCGGTAATGCACGAGATTCGTCGCGACGGTCGGACCGCAGCCCGACATGCGCTGCCAATGCTGCGCGTACCACTCTTGGTCGCAGCCGTAGAGCGTCTTGCCGTCCTCGCTGACGGAGAAGAGGTCAATATCCAACAACTCTTTCTTCATTTAATGCACCAGTCCACCTTTTATAACGGTATTTATGCGAGGGTCACCGAATATTTATCCAGCAGTTGGTCGGGGTGATACGACAGCTTTGACTTGCGCAAGCCCTCAACGCCGTCGTCCTCCTCGCGATTTATATACGTAACGCCGTCCGCCGCGGTCAGCTTCGCGAACTGGTTTACGACCATTTGGTAGCTGCCCTGATACTCCGTCAGGGCTTTTTCCGCGTGGACAAACAGCGTGTCGCCCACGACCTCACCCACGGCGACGGCTATAATCTCGCCGTCCACGGTCAGCGCGCCGCCCGTCGCGTTATAAAGCTCCATGTTGTCGAGCATTTCAAGAGTTTTCTCGTTACCCTCGTTGTAGGCGACGTAGTCCTTCGTGTGCTCGCGGTTATAAGCCTCGATAAAATCGCGCACGGCGGCGACGTTTGTGTCGTCTATCGCGTCAAAGCTCCAGTCGTCGTTCGCGGCTAAGAATTTGTTAATCTGGTTGCGCTGACCCGAATATTTGCGCCCCGCGAGGGTTTGCAAATCCTCCGCGAGGTACAGGTAATCCGTCCAAGCGCGGTCGGTCTTTGCGTCGGAGCTCGGATAATTTTCCAGCACGCGCGGCAGTTGCCACGCCGAAACGGGCGAGACGCGCGGCGGAATGTCCCGCTCGGCGCAGTAACGCACTATGCGCTCCAGCGCGTCGTCAAAGTCGCCGAAGCCGATTGGCGGGGAAAGCAGCTCGCGGTCGCCGTACCGCATTTTCGTAAACAGCATGTCGTCCGCGACGGCGAACTCAGTATGCGCCATGTCGCGCCAGATGAACGTGCCGCCGACGGTCATGTCGCAGATTCTGCCCGGGTTTTCCGCGAAAAAGCGGCGCAGCGGCGCGAGGTGCTCAAGCCGCAAGGGTTGGAAGTCCAGTATAGTTTCCGTCTCGATTGATTGCGTTTTGCATGATGTGCTCACTCTATTTTGCCCCTTTTAGAACGTCTCCGTTCTTAATAAAATATTCGATACCCGAGAAAACCGTCGTCCCCACGATGAGCGCGGCGCAAATAAGCTCGCCCCACGCGGGCAGACCGAGAAACATTACAATCAGGCACAGCATCGTCGTCGCGGTCTTTACTTTGCCCGATTTTGCCGCCGCTATTACGCGCCCCGTGTCCACCGCGATAAGCCGCAGAGCCGTAACCGCGAACTCGCGCACGACGACAATCAGCACAATCCACGCCGAGAGGGAGCCGCGCTCCACAAACCACAGCATCGCCGCGAAAACGAGCACCTTATCGGCAAGCGGGTCCATGAACTTGCCGAAATTCGTGACCTGTTGGCGGCTGCGCGCAATGTAACCGTCGGCAAGGTCGGTCAGGCTCGCGATTATAAATATGAGCATCGCGATATACGCGCTGCCGACGAAGCCCAGGTAAAGCACGACGAGAAACACCGGTATCAGCACGACGCGCACCATTGTCAGTTTATTGGCTGTGTTCATAGAAGCCCTCCGAATCAAAATGTTCGAGGTTAACTGTCGGGTTCAAACGGGGATTGCCGTTACAATGCCGTCCTCTGCGGCGATTATGCGGATAGTTATGAACTCGCCTATGGCAAGCCCCTCGGCGCGGACGCGGATTGTCCCGTCCACGTCGGGCGACTCGGCGTAGGTTCGCGCCAAGTACTCGGCGGTTTCCTCGTCGTAGTCCTCAACCAACGCATCGACCTCGGTGCCGACGCGGCGCGCGTTAAAGTCGTCCATAACGCGCGACTGAATATCGACGGCAAGCTCGGCGCGGCGGGACGCAACGTCCGCGTCGGGTCGTTCCATTTCGGCGGCGGCGGTGCCCTCCTCCGGCGAATACACGAACACGCCCGCGCGCTCAAGCTTCGCCTCACGCAGGAAGTCGCACAGCTCCTCAAACTCGCGCTCGCCCTCACCGGGAAGTCCCGCAATCAGGCTCGTGCGGATAACGCCGTCGGGGAATCGCGCGCGCAGACGCGCAATTAAACCGCGCACCTGCTCGGCTGTTCCGCGGCGGCGCATGGTTTTGAGTATAGTATTACTGATATGCTGAATCGGCACGTCAAAATACCTAAGTATCTTATCACTTTCGGCGATAGTGTCAAGCAATGTTTCGTCAATCTCGTCGGGATAGAGGTAATGCAGGCGCAGCCAGCGCAGGTTGGGCAGCTTTTCAAGCTCGCGCAGCAGCGCGGGCAGTCGCCGCTCGCCGTAGAGGTCAAGCCCGTAGCGCGTTGTGTCCTGCGCAATCAGGATAAGCTCGCGCACGCCCGATTCCGTGAGGTCGCGCGCTTCCTCGATTACGCTCTCCATGGCGCGGCTGCGGTACCCGCCGCGAATCGACGGAATGACGCAGAAGGCGCAGCGATTGTCGCACCCGTCCGCGATTTTAAGGTAAGCCCAAGCCGACGGCGTGGTTACGACGCGCGGCAGGTCGTCGCTCGCGCGCTCAACGTCTCCCGCGAACACGCGACGCTCCCCCGCGAGCGCGGCTTCTGCCGCCTCCGCAATCTCGGCGAAGCTGCCCACGCCGACGATAACGTCCACCTCCGGAAATTCGGACAGCATTTCGTCGCGATAACGCTGGGACAGGCAACCGGCGACGATTATTTTGCCGACGCGCCCCTCCGACTTAAGCTCGCCGAGACGGAGAATTTCGTCTATCGCTTCGGTCTTTGCCGCCTCGATAAAGCCGCAGGTGTTAACGATTGCGACGTCGCAGTCGTCGGGCGTGGGCACGATTTCAAAGCCCGCTTCTTGCAGCAGGTAGAGCATCTGTTCGCTGTTGACCAAGTTTTTCGCGCAACCGAGCGAGACAAGTCCGATAGTTGACAAGGTTATGTTTCCTCCGTATTTGCAATGCTTTCAAGATATTCGCGCCACGCGGCGGAAATTTCGTCCCATGAGAAGCCGCGCCGCGCAAGTCCGTCTGACACGCGCTTTTTGTCGGCGCGGTCGGGCGCGGCTCCGCGCAGTCGCGAGTTGATGTAGCGGCACTCCGCGGACGGCTCGTCGTCCTCCGCTTCGTCGGATTCCGATTCAAGCCGCAATTCGGCGAGAACGCCGTCCCACAGCGCGCGCGGAACTCCGCGCTTATAGAACTCGTCGCGCACGCGGCGTTCGCCGTAACCCTTGCGGGTGTAGTGCAGGGCGAGCGCGCGGGCATAAGCCGCGTCGTCAATCAGCCCGATTTGCTCCAGCCACGCGACGGCTTCCGCCGCCGCGAACTCCGTTTCGCCAAGCTCGACGAGACGCTTTGCGAGGGACGCGCCCGTCATTTGCTTCGCGCCGAGAATGCGCATGGCGCGCGCGCGGCAGTTTTGCGTCTCCGCGCCCTCGCGCAGCTCCGCAAGCTCGTCGTCCGTCAGCTCGCGCCCCGTGTGCAGCGAAAAATCCGCAATGAGCAGCGTCGTGACGCGCAGGGTTTCGCCGCTGTCAAGCTTCGCGTAAAACCTGTCCGCGACGTTTTTGGATTGCGTCAGCTTTTCGACGGTCGTCATTATATGTAACGCCTATTCGTCAAAGCTCTCTTCCTCCTCAAAGTCGAACGCGGAAACGTCAACCGCCTTGCCGGCGGGCGTGGCTTCGCCCTTTTTGGACTTCGCGGGCTTTGTCTTTTCCGCTTTATCAAGCTCTTCGGCGTGGTCGTAAATCTCCTGCTCCAGCTTCTCGGCGTATTCGGGGTGGTCGCGCAGGTATTGCTTCGCGCTGTCGCGCCCCTGAACTCGCGTGCCGTCCACGGTGAACCACGCGCCGCTCTTTTCAATCAGGTCGAGGTCAACGGCAAAATCGACAATCTCGCCGACGCGGGAAATGCCCTCGCCGTACATTATATCGAACTCCGCGACCTTGAACGGCGGCGCGACCTTGTTCTTGACAATCTTCGCCTTCGTTCGGTTGCCGATTGTCTCCGTGCCGTTCTTAATCGGCTCCCCGCGCCGCACGTCGATGCGCACGCTGGAGAAGTATTTCAGCGCGCGGCCGCCGGGCGTGGTTTCGGGGTTGCCGTAGGCGATGCCGATTTTCTCGCGCAGCTGATTGATGAAGATAACTATGCAGTTCGTGCGCGAGATTGAACCCGCCAGCTTGCGGAGCGCCTGTGACATGAGGCGCGCGATAACGCCGACGGTGGATTCGCCGATGTCGCCGTCAACCTCCACGCGCGGAACGAGCGCGGCTACGGAGTCCACAACCACAACGTCAAGCGCGCCGGAGCGGACGAGCGTGTCCACAATCGCGAGCGCGTCCTCCGCCGTGCCCGGTTGGGCTATCAGCAGGTTGTCGATGTCCACGCCGAGGGCGCGGGCGTATGCGGGCTCAAGCGCGTGCTCCACGTCGATAAACGCAATCTCGCCGCCGTTCTTCTGCGCGGAAGCGATGATGTGCAGGGCGAGCGTCGTCTTGCCCGACGATTCCGGTCCGTAGATTTCGATGATGCGCCCGCGCGGAACGCCGCCTATGCCGAGCGCGAGATTCAGCGACAGCGAGCCTGTGCTGATTGCGTCCACGTTGATTTGCAGGTTTTCGCCCAGACGCATGATGCTGCCCTTGCCGTAGCTCTTTTCGATTTGCGCAAGCGCGGTTTCAAGCGCCTTTTTCTTGTCCGAAGCGGGCGCCGCCATCTGTACGGGGGCTTTCTTCTGTGCCATTATGTGGTACCACCTTTATTTATTTTTTGATTTTGTTATTGTATCACAACTTTACGCCCGCGACAACTCTGTCTATATCGCGCGTGTCGCGTATCGCGGCGACGCTTACGTAACCCGCGCGGCGCATTATGTCCGTGACGGCGGGAGCTTGCCCCGCGCCGCACTCGAACGACAGGATACCGCGCTCGCGCAGCGTCCCGCGCCACTCCGCCGCGACCTTGCGGAAAAAATCCAGCCCGTCCTCCCCGCCGTCCAGCGCGAGACGCGGCTCAAAGTCGCGCACGGACGCGTCCAGCGTCTCAATCTCGCGGCTCGGGATATACGGCGGGTTACAGACGATAACGTCAAAGGTGCCGATTAGGCGCGGCGGCGGCTCCAGCGCGTCGATTTCCACGCAGAGCGCGCGCCGCGCAAGCCTGTGCCGCGCAACGTTTGAGCGGGCGACGGCGAGAGCCGCCGCGCTCTTGTCGGCAAGCACGACGCGGCAGCTTGTGTTCGCGGCAATCGCAATGCCGACGCAGCCCGTGCCGCAGCAGAGGTCGAGCACGCGCGTTTCGCCCTCACGTCGCGGCGCGAACCGCTTGGCGTAGCTCGTGGGGTATGGCTCGCTCATCTCGCGGGCGCGGACGGCGCGAATCGCCGCTTCGGCGAGCACCTCCGTGTCCGCGCGGGGAATCAGCGTGTCGCGCGTGACGGCGACGGGCAGCGAATAAAACTCCCATTCGCCGAGTATGTAGGCAATCGGCTCACCCGTCAGGCGGCGCGCCACAAGCTCCTCAACCGTTGCGGCAAAGCTCGCGGGGGCGAAAAGGCTGAGGTCGCGCAGCAAATCCTCACGCGGTTTTCCGCTTGCCGCCGCGCAAATAAGCCGCGCTTCAAGGTCGAAGGCGGCGGTTATTTCGCGCAGCTTGCTCCGCGCTTCAAGGTAAATGTCGGCATAGGTCATTCGGCGTTTACCATGTCGCCTCTTCCGCGTTGTCGGGCAGAACGAGCGTCAGCGCGGCAATTGCGACCTCAATCATGCCGTCGTCAGGCTCGCGCGTCGTCAGGCGTTGGAACGCCTTGCCCGGCGCGGAGACTATGCGCGTCACGATATTGTCGTTCCGCCCCGCCCATTTGATAATCTCATAGCTAACGCCGACGACGACGGGGAGCAGCACAAGCCGCATTCCCAGACGGAGCCACATGTTGCCCCATTGCGCGACGGAGAACACGAGAATAGACACAATCATGACGATGAACAGGAAGCTCGTGCCGCAGCGCGGGTGGCGGCGCGGCTGTATGCGGACGTTCTCAACCGTCAGCGGCAGGGACTTTTCGTAGCAGAAGATTGTCTTGTGCTCCGCGCCGTGGTATTCCCACACGCGCTTCATCTCGTTAAGGTGGGACGCGAGCCAGAGGTACAGCACGAAAATCGCGATGCGAATTACGCCCTCCGCAATGTTCAGCCACAGCCCCGCGCCGAGAAACGGCTTCAGCAAGCCGGACAGGAACGCCGGCAGCAGCATGAACAGCCCCACGGACAGCAGCGTGCCGAGCAGGATTGATACGGTGACGAGCATTTTGTCGGATTTCTCCGCCTTTGCTTTCGCGGCGGCAAGCTCCTCCTCCGTCGGCTGCGGCGCGAACTCCGCGTCGTCGTCAAGCTCGGCTTCGTCCTCGTCGGGAATAAAGCTAGCGGAGAACATCATCGCGCGCACGCCGATTGCCATTGTGGCAATAAAATTTACCGCCCCGCGAATGAGCGGCAAGCCGACGAGCGGGTGCTTCTCTTTCAGTAGCTTAATGTCCTCAACCTTTGTCTCCAGCTCGCCGTCCGGGCGGCGGACGACTATTGCCTGTTTCTTCGGACCGCGCATCATTATGCCCTCAATCAATGCCTGTCCGCCGATTGAGGTGCGGAAGTCTTTATTTTGCATATTGTCTCCTTATATAAATTTCGCGATTATCGGCGCAATTGCGCTCCACCGCAATTATACAACCGCGAATGCGGGAGCGCAACCGATAATCTGTGAATCTTCTGTTAAACGCGCCGCTCGGTTGCCGCGTCGTCCTCACTCGTGACGCTGCTCTTCATCGGCAGGCGTATCGTCGCCATTGCGCCGCCGCCGGGCGCGTTTGAAAGGTCAAGTCTGCCGCCGTGGAACCGCACAATCTCGTCACACACGGCGAGACCTATGCCGCTGCCGCGCTCGCGCGCGTTCTTGCCCTTAAAGAACTTTTTCTTAACGTTGGGCAGCTCGTCCTCGGGAATGCCCGCGCCGTAGTCGCGTATGCGGATTACGACGAAGTTGTTCTCCGGCTTGATGGACACGCTGATGCGTTTGCCGTCCCGCCCGTATTTCGCCGCGTTGTCGAACACGTTGGAGAACACCTGCTTCAGTCTGTTCGCGTCCCCCGGGATTTGCGGAATTTCGCCGTCATACGGCTCGTAGTCTAGCTCCATGCCGCTGCTTATCAGCAGCTGGTCATACGTCGAAATCGACTCCTCAAGCTCCGCCACGACGTCGATTTTCGTGATGTTCAGCGTGAACCTGCCGTCGGTCATGCGCGTGAACTCAAGCAGCTCCTCAACCATTTTCGTCAGGCGGCGACCTTCTTTGAGGATTATGCCAAGCCCGCGGCGCGTGTCGTCGTCAAGGTCGTCGTTATAGGCGATTGTCTCGCTCCAGCCGATTATCGCGGTCAGCGGGGTTCGCAGCTCGTGCGACACGGAGGACATGAACTCCGACTGCACCTTTTCCGCCTGCGCGATTTTCTGGGACATTTCGTTGATGGACTTCACCATTTCGCCGATGTCGTCCAAGTACTCGCCCTCGATAATAATGCCGTAGCTGCCGTCCGCAATGCGGCGGGAAACCTTGGTTATCTCGCCGACGGGGACGATTACGCCCTCGATATATATCAGGTTCATGCCGACAATCATCAGCACGACGAGCGCGCCCACGCCGAAAACGAGCAGAGACAGTCGCCAAACGCGCCCGTCAAGCTTGTCAAGGCTCGTCAGGTAGCGCATTACGCCGACGACGCGGTCGCCCGAGTAAATAACCGGCGCGCTGACCGCCATGATTCGCTCGCCCGTCAGCTCGCGGTCGCCCACCCACGACTGGATTTGCATCGACGCGATGCTGTCCCACACGTCGGGGGAGTTCGCGGTCGTGCCCGCGGTAACGCCGCTGGAGGAAATCATCAGCCAGCCGTCGGGGTCGATGAATTGCAGCTCAAGCTTGTCCGCGTCCTTGAACGATTCGGTGTAGCGATAGGCGGAGTCATAGAACTCGGCGTAAGACTTCGCGACGTAGTTGGAGAAGAAGTCGGTCGCGGTCTTAACCTTTGCCTCAAGTCCCGCGCGCGCCGTCGCGTAATAGTAGTTGCGGATAACGAGCGTGAACACTCCGGCGGCGATTATGACCGCGATTATTACAAGCAGTATGGTGTTTCTAATCCACCGCTGCCTAAGCCCCATCTGGAAATCCCTATAAAGCTCGCTCCGTCTGTTCAAAATCTAACCCTTCGTCCCAATCGTAACTTCCGCGTCCAATCGTCCTAATTGTCAATTGTCAATTGTTAATTGTTAACTGGCTAAAGTCCCCACTTGTACCCGAAGCCCCAAACGGTTGTTATGAAGTTCGGGTTCGTCGGGTCGTCCTCAATCTTTATGCGCAGGCGGCGGATATTCACGTCCGCAATCTTCAGCTCGCCGAAGTAGTCGCGCCCCCAGACGGTGTTGAGAATATCCTCACGCGATAACGCCTTGCCGGGGTTGTCCATGAACATCTTCATAATCGAGTATTCGACCTGCGTGAGCTTAATGCGCTCGTTGTTTTTCTCAAGCGTGCGGTTGCGCGTGTTCAGGCGGAAAGGTCCCTGCAAAATCTCGCCCGTGTCGATTGCGACGCTGACGCCCGCGCGGCGGAACAGCGAGTCAATGCGCGCCATAAGCTCCGCGATGCTGTCCAGCGGCTTCGTGACGTAATCGTCCGCGCCCGTCATCAGCCCCGTAACCTTGTCCATCTCCTGCGTGCGGGCGGAGAGCATGATTATGCCGATGTGCGGGTCCGCGGCGCGCATTTTGCGGCACACCTCGAAGCCGTCCGTGTCGGGCAGGTTCACGTCCAGCAGCGCGACCTTGATGTCGGGGTTGGCGTGCCATTGGTCGAAAGCCTCCGCGCCCGTGCCCGCCTCAATCGGTTCATAGCCCGCGCGCTTCAGGTTAATGACCACAAATCCGCGAATGTCAACCTCATCTTCCAAAACAAGCACCTTTTTCATATAAATCCAACCTCCAAGTTTTTATTACAAAATGAAAGGAAAATCCCCGCGTCCAATCGTCCCCGCGCCCACGCGTCCAAAATTGTTAATTGTCAATTGTCAATTGTTAATTGCAATTAGCAATCGCAGATTGCTAATTGCCCGTCACCCAGTCCGCGTACAGCCGACTGAACCGCTCGCGCACAGCCGTTTCCGTTATTTGCAGCGGGATTTGCAGGTTTTGCGAAAGCTCCGCCGCGTACAGCGTGTCGCCCTCGCTAAGCAGGACGAACCTGCCCGCGATGGTGCCGCGCTCCTCGCGGTTCTCTCCCGTCAGCGTGAATATGCGCATGAAGTCCTCCTGCGGCGCGCTGCCGCTTACGTATGAGAACACAATCACGCGCTCACCCGCGACGGTGTCCTCGCGCCTGACGGCTATGCGCCCGCGCCAGCTCTCCGGCAAGACGAGATACCAACCGTCCGAGTAGTTGTGGTACGTTGTGAGTACGCGCTCGCGCGTGCCGTCGCTGTCGTAGTCGTACCACTCAATCGCGTAATACTCCGTCTCCGACCGCGACGGGAGCGCGACGGCAATCGGCACCTCGATTCTGCCGTTGCCTGTGATGTCAATCGAGTTGATAACGGGCGTGCGCTCGGTGTTCGCCGCTTCGCCCGTCGCGCTTAGCGGCACGTTTTTAAGCAGCCCCTCTTCGGTCATCGCGAAAACGTCCGTGATGTACTGCCCGTCGCGCCGCTTGCCGTCCACGAAAATGCCCGTCGCGCCGTCCGACAGCTTGCCGGTTATGACGCGCGCAATGGACTCAACGTCCGCCGACATGTTGGCGGTGTAATGCACGACCTCGCCGTCGTTCTCGATTGAGAACAGCTCGCACGCCGCGTCGCTGTCCGTGCCGCGCAGGCGGATTGCGGCGACGTCCTCAAACATGTCGCCCGTAACGTCGCAATAAGTAAGCGAGGTGTAGTCGGATTCGGCGACCTTTGTGTGCTTAAGCGCGTGCGATTTGTACAGCGTCATGTGGCGCAGCGTGCCCGCCATTTGCCAACCGACGACGATTTCACTCGAGTGGTCGCCGTCCATGTCAACGTAGATTACGCGCTCAACCGCGTCGCCCGAGCCTTCGATTATGTCGGCAACGGCGTAGTCGCCGTTCTCCTGCTTAAAAATGTAGATTTTCAGCGGATTGTCGCCCGAGAATTTGAAAAACGCAATCGCTTCAATCAACCCGTCGCCGTCCAAGTCCTTGACCTGCAACGACTGGCGGTTCGCGCCGCTAAGCGGCGGGGCAAGCTCCGCACCGAGCCGCAGTATGTCGTCGATGCGCGCCTGAAGTCGGTTGTACTCCTCCGACGAGCGCGGCAGCTTGTATAAGTCGTCCGCCGCCGTGCCCGAGCATGAGGACAACACCGCGACAAGCGACGCGAGCAAAAGCAGCCATGCCAGTACACGTTTTAGCACGTTCGGCGCACCTCCCCGACACGATTATAGCGTTTGGTTTTGGTTATATTTCTCCACAAAGTAGTGTATCACAATTACAAAAATAATACCAGAGGTATTTTGATATTATATGAGATTTTATGTCATATTTACACCTTATTCCCCCGTCCCGCCGCGCGGCACTCATCGTCCAATCGTCTTTCGTCGTATTCTGCCGTTCCATATCTGTTATTTGTTAACTATTATCTGTTACTTGCTCCTTGCGCTACCCGCGCGGGGCCCCCTTTCTTATGCGAGAAAGGGGGGAAAGCGCACTTAAGAGGGGGCAAGCCCCCTCTTAAGAATCACCCCCACAGCTAGGCGCAAACCAAATCGGTTGTACGGGCAGTAAGTTAACACTGGTAGTGCAAGCTGCCACTTGGCAAGGATAAATCGTTGCTGAAGTGTTGGCTTTCGCGTGAGCGAGCTTGCACT
>JAISKH010000031.1 GCA_031261325.1 Oscillospiraceae bacterium | reverse complement strand
AAGAGCCACTTCAACACAGCGAGTATTAAGTCGCACGGAAAGCCGCTTTTGAAATTAATATTATCCAAAGGCGCATCTTTAAGTTCCAATTCACAAGTAAAAATGCCGCGCATAAACTGAAAAGTTTATTATACAGAATCTGATTCTCTAAGAATTTTATCTTGAGGTCAGTAATTATGTCTTCGTGTGACGGATTACTTCTTCGTTTTCCGTTAGGATTGAAATTCACGCCTTCAACGTGAACAACGAAGTCAAATCCATTATGTAGATACGCCGGTCTGCGTAGATAAATCCGTTTTCCGTCGCTAAGTTTTTCAACAAAGTATTTATATCTCGAAGCAAGTTCCTCTTTCCCTGCGCCGGGAAACTCCTTAGACAGCTTGTCTACAACCCGCATTCTTACTGCGTTGCGCTCTCCAATATTGCTAAAGAATAATTCAACTTCATATTCAGGCATATACTACTCCCTTTATATGAATATCTCATTCATTACACCGCTTTCAATATCGTCAATGTTATACAAATGCTCCATAGCGTCAAATGTTTCTTCAAGATTGCGCCGAGCGTCATTCCAACCCTTTCCGTCGGTAAACCACACGAACGCAAAACCGTCAACGTCACGCGCTTCAATGGCAATATTCTTATAACTACGGGCAGTTTCATTAAGTTTTGAGCCGCTGCTCGCGTAAAAGTTGCACTCAATCGCATATATCGTACTCTCAGTTTTAACGACGAAATCAAACCGCTTCACCGTCTTACCCTGATTTGTCAACGCGGACAAGTCAATGTTCCACTTGCTCTCGATGTCACCGATTTTCATTTCTTTCCAGTAGGTTTCACCACTCACAAAACCGGACTTTATAAGGTGCGACTCAACGAGGTTTTCCATAAGGTGACCGCCGCGATTCTTGCGTCCGTTGCTGTCAAGTCCGGTTTCCACGCCTGTCGCGTAGTCAACCAAGTTGCTGACGATGTGCTTTGACATTAAATCAAACAGTCCTGTTTTCCGCATAAACTCTCTGTACTGCGCGGGCGTTTGATTCGGTTTCGTAAAGTTATAGCGGAACTCTCCGTCAGCATCAATAGCGTAAATCTCGCGCTCACGCACGGCAAGCAAGAGCGGCACACATTTCAGCGTTTCCGGATACTTCGCTACAAGCGCGTCAAAATCCGACTCAATATTCGCCGAGCCAATAAGTGAGTTGAGTATGTTCAACTCGACCTTAACTGCGTCCACGTTGCGGTGAACTTTGGCAAAGTCAATGTAGTAGCCGTAATCGGCTATGCTCCCGCGAAAACGCGAGAGCCAGTTGGTGAAGTTACGCATTGGCGGCATACTCCGTTCCATTGTTTAGTGCTGCAACTGCAAACAGTTGTTTGGGCTGTTCCGGAACTTTTATTGTAAAAAATCTTTGAACCAAAATTCTTGTGCTCTGTCAACTTGCTATCTTCTAAATGAAGATAATCCTTGTAGCCATTATTATCATATATTGTGTTTAGCAAATATAATGCTGCCAAAGCACGAATCAAATGATATAAATTCCCTTGCTTTAGGTTCTTAGCGCGCGAGTGCTTAATCGCCTGATACGACTTTAGCCAACCGCCAAGCTGATTCTTCTGCGGAACATAGTCAGCTGTCCGTTCTTCTTCAGATAATGGGCAGAAACTTTTGTTTTCCGCCGAATCAAAGAACATATTACTACAGCTTATGCTTACAGTTTTTACACACAGATTCCATATACTATCCAAATAATCGATGCAATAATAATCAAAATATAGTATTTGGAGCTTCAAGTTGCCACTTTTGTCTTTCTTTTTCCATTCTCCATCTCCGTGGAATCCGCACTCAATGTTTTTTGCTTTCCCAATCTTATGCTTATCTCCAATGTTAAATTGAATGTTAAACAACTCTTTTGATATAGATTCAACTTCAACACAACATCGAAACAGCAACTCCCCAATCTTAACAGAAAATACTTCAAGTTGCTCATCGCAAAAGTGTATAGAATTAGTAAGTTCAATTACCTCTCGTTCGAGATTTTGGTACACAGGCAAATAAAGATTTACTTTACTCATTATCAATTATCCCCTTGCAATCAGCAACTCGCTTACCCGTCCACGTCCGCTGCTAATCGAATTGATTGCGCGCGTCGCGTCAATGCGTGTAATCGTATGCCGCCTATACAGTCTGTCAAAAAAATCGTCATTCTCATCTGCATTCTTCGGGTCGGAGTTGCTCGCCACCACCCACGCGCCGCGCTCGGTCATCTCGTCGATAAACCGCGCAAGCTCCGTCTGCTCCGCGTCGCCGAAGCCGTCCTGCGAGTATGCCGTGAAGCTCGATGTCGCAGTCAGAGGGCGGTATGGTGGGTCGAAATACGCGAACGTATGCTCGTCAATAAAACCGCGCGAGAGCGCGTAGTCGCCGCAGACAATCGTCACGCCTTGCAATTTCTCCGACACGGCGCGGAGGTTGTCCGCGTCGCAAATCGTCGGGTTTCGATAGCTTCCCTGCGGCACATTGAACGCGCCTTTTGCGTTGACGCGGTACAGCCCATTGAAGCAGGTTTTATTGAGAAAAACAAACAGCGCGGCAAGCTCAACACTCTCGCTCCGTTCGGTTTTCAGGGCGTTGAACCTATCGCGCTTTGCGTAATACATCGCCTTGCGCGCTTCCTCGCTGGCAGACAAATATGCGCGCTCCATGTCGCTGAGCGCGGCTATGAGCGCGTCCGCGTTATCACTGAGCGTTGTATATGTGAGAATCAACTCGCGGTTGATGTCGGAGATGTAAATCTCGTTCAGTCGGTAGGACTCCAAAATGTCAAACAGCACAGCTCCGCCGCCGACAAACGGCTCAGCGTATTTCGTCACATCCGCTCCAAGCTCGGCAGGATACTTCGCGCGGATTGCACCCAAGAGCTGCCCCTTGCCGCCCGCCCATTTGAGAAAAGGTTTGACTGCCATTTGCGTTCGCCTCCCGAAAGGTATCTGATACATTATATATCGGTATCGACGTGATTGCAATACTAATTGTTGTGTTTTTGAGCGGCACATGGTTTCGCGGATGTTGAATATGGGGGAATGATATGAGCATTTCATTCACAATTACTTCATTATTTATGCACTTTTGTCGAGAAAACCATTTGCTAAACCCGCCTCTCCATACCCGCTCGCGCGCACCTCATAATCCCGTGCGACCGCGCATATAGTTCAGTAGACTATTGCGGGAGTGATGTTATTGAAAATGAACATCGAAGAACGCGCCTGTGACTTGGCGGCGTACATCATAGAAAGCCGCGCGACGGTGCGGGCGGCGGCAAGGAAGTTCGGGATTAGCAAGAGTACCGTACATAAAGACCTATCGGAGCGACTGGAGCAGATTAACCGCCCGCTTTACTTGCAGGTCAAGGAGGTACTGGATTTCAACAAGTCCGAGCGGCACATTCGCGGCGGGTTGGCGACGAAGGAGAAGTACAGCGCGCAAAAGAAAAGCTGACACGGCGGGACGCTAACGCGTCCCCTGCGCTTTTTGCAGAACATTTTAGTCGGTTGCAATTTTCGCTTACATTCACACCGCGATTTAAGCAAGACTCGGGCTTGCATTGCGGCGCGGAACCGCCTATAATGTTTATATCCTACACGGAGGTCGGTGATTGTTTGCCTACGGTTGTTATTCTGGCGGGCGGGAAAAGTCGGCGCATGGGGCGCGACAAGCTTGAGTTGGAGTTCCGCGGAATGTCGCTGCTGCGTTCGGCGATTGAGCGGTTTTCGCCCGACTTCGACGTGCTGCTCAGCGTCGCGGAGACGGAGCGGCTTGCGGAGCTTAGTGTTGCGCGCGTGACCGATGTTTACCCCGGGTTGGGTCCTATGGCGGGACTGCACGCGGGGTTGCTTGCCGCGCAGGACGAGGGCGTGTTCCTGCTGGCGGCGGATTTGCCGCTCGCGACGGCGGGCGCGGCTCTGCGACTCATTTCACTCTCGGGCGGCGCGGACGCAATCGTTATTCGGCGCGAGGACGGCAAGCTTGAGCCGCTGTTCGGCTACTATCGGAAAACGCTGCTGGCGGAGCTTGCGCGGTCATTGGAAAACGGTGAGCAGAAAATGACGGACTTCCTGCATCGCGTGGACGCGAGATTTATCGCGCCGTCGGAACTCGGCGACGCTTGGACGACTGATTTGCTCGTTAATGTGAACCGTCCCGAGGACTATGAGCGGCTTACGCGTGATATGTGAATATGCGACAAGCCCGCCTGATGGCGGGCTTGTTTTTGCGGTTTGTTATTTAGGGAGTTGGTCGCAGAACATTAGTGTGCACAGTCCGTTTTTGCGGTTTTCCGACGGCAATGTGAGCACGCCGGATATTAGCAGCTGCTCCAGAACGCGCGTGCGCGTCGCGTTATTGGACAGGCAATCCGTTGACCACGCGCGGCACAGCTCCTGCATATGCGCGGGGAACAGCGGTGCGTCCAGCTCGTAAATCTCACGGTCAAGCTCCGCGCCGATTGCGCGCAGCTCGTCGGTCATGCCGGGCAGATTCATTATTAAGTCGGTGTCCTGCTTCCATGTTTTTTCGTTGAAGCCGACTACTATCAGGTTCACCGTGTCGTCGGAAGCGAGGTAGCCCTTTTCGTACAGTCGCCTGAATTTGTCGATGTTCGTGTCCGTTTTGTCAATCCTGCCCGTGAAAAACTCGTACAGGTAGTCGAAGTCCTCCGCCTTGTGGTTGACCCAATTGCCCGTGCGCCCGTCGTAATAGGTGTCGAGCTGCCACGACGCTTGCGGGTAGTCCTTTGCCGAGCCGCTTGTCATGTTGCCGCACGCGGCATAGAGCGCGGTATTGTAGCTTAGTCGTCCCCACGTTTCTCCGTCTGTTTCCACGTAGGCGAACGCGATATAGTCGCCGCCGTCGGGACGCTTGACGCGGTACTTGTCGCTGCCGTCGTTGCTGTCGGTCAGCAGCTTGTAACCCATCGCGTAGGGAATTACTGACCAGAGCAAGAGGTTGAAGTCGTCGTCAGGGATATACAGGTCGCTGTTGTCGCGGTTTTTCAGGTAATCGACGAGCGTCGGGACGTACTTTTCGCAGAGGATTTTCGCGTACTTCGTGTAAATCTCATGCGTGCGGTCCCCGAACGCCGCCGACGGACTTTCCGTTATGTAAATGTTCGTGCGGAGCTTGTCGCCCGCGAGACGGTCCATGAAGCCGTATTCCTCCAGCGTCGCAACCTCGTCCTCCACAAACAGCGGCGACACGCCAAGCTCCTCCGCAATCTCGCGGACGGTTTTCGGCTCCCAGTAAGCGGCGTAAGCGATGTTCTGCGTCAGCCGCTTCGCGAGAAAATACGACGTGTCGCCGAGCGTCCCGGGGGAGCCGCTGTGCCCCATGGTGTTAAATTTAATCGGCTTTACGCCGAGACTTCCGAGTTCCCTCTTCATTGTAATGCCCTCCTTCAAGCTGTTCCTTGCCTCGTGCAAGTGCCACTTTACAGTCCCCACAGACAGGTTCAGGCGGCGGGCAATTTCGTTTTGATTCAGGCGGTCGTAGTAATGCGCGACAACGATTTCGCGCTGCGTTTTTGACAGATAAGCAATCTCGCGGCGCAACAGGCTATAAGTTTCGCCGTTGATTAGCTCCTGCAAAAAGTCCTCGTCGGAGCGCACGTTCATGCCGTCAACATCGAGCGAGAGGTGCGCGCCCCTCCGTTTTCCGTCGATGAACCGCGCGTAAACGTTGCGGGCGACGCGATAAACGTAGCCGTCAACGTTCGCGACGGCGTTGCGGCGTAGTAGTGAGGAATACACCTCAAGCGTGGTCTGCGCGGCAAGCTCCTCCGCCTCGTCAATGTTGCCCGTTTTGGACAGGGCGAAGCCGAAGAGCTTTTTGGTGTATTCGGTAATGAGCTTATCAGCCGCCAACTTATCCATCACGCGCCTCCTGTTGTGGGGTCTACTATATATAGTGCGGGAAACGCGGAAAAGGTTGGCAGTTATTTTTGCGATTTATGACCTTTCTTCGATTACCTCAATTGTCGGGATAATTCGGTTGATTGCGTTTTGCCGCTCTTGGGGGAGGGTTTCGAGATATTGGCGGAAGCTCCGGCGGAACGAACGCTCCGCGTCGCTCGCTTCGTCCTCTTCGCTTGGCTCGTAGAGGTGGCGTTTCGCGATTGCCGCAAGCTCGGGCGGCTCGCGGTCTGACAGCACGGCTTTCAGCTCGTCGGGCGACAGCTCAACGTCGATTAAGATGTTCTCAAGGTCGGCAAGGGTTTGTATCTCGCGGCGGAGCATCGCGATTCGGTCCGAGGAATAGCGGCAGTCCGCGACCTCCTCCGCGAATTTGCGATATTGCTTGTATTCCATTTTCCTGCCGAACGAGACGCGAAGTTTCGGCGTAAGCTCGGGATATTTGGGGGTTATCAGCACTTGGCGGAGCGTTTTGGAAGCTATCGCGCCGCTGATGCTGTCGGCGATTATCGGCAGACTGCGGTCTGTATATCGCTCCATCGGGATATTGGTTATCTTCAGCTCTGCTTTCAGCTCGTCGTGCGCGTTTTTAATTGCGGCGGCAAGCTCGGGTTTTGTCTGCGCCGTAAGGAATACGCGCAAATCCTCGGCGGCGGTCTCGGGCAGGTTCAGGCTTTTGGCGTTGAGGCGCGCGAGCTTGCAGGCGATTGCGGTTGTTATGACCTGTTCGTAGGCGTTGAAGATGAGTTCCCGATAGTTGTTGTCGTACCCGCTCAATAAATGGTGCGTGTCCGCGGACGCGAAGTTGGCGCAGAACATGTTTTCGTAGTATATTGATTCAAGATATTTGTGGATAAACTCAACGCCCGTGAGGTTTCCGACGGGGTTACACGTTGGGTAATCCGCCGAAATGTGGGTGCTGTGCGCCGCGTATTCGGGGTTGTAGCTCTTGAAAAAGCTCTTCATGCCGCCGACAATTGTCGTTTTATATGCGCGCGTCGCGAATTTCGGGCTGTTTTGCAGGATTAGCGCGTGGATACGCTTCGCGGTTTTCAGTTTGATTTCAATCACCGCGCAGCCCTGCTCGTACAGTTCCTTTACGCTGCTGACCTTGAGCGCTTCCGCCGCTTCGTCGGGGTACAGGTAGGACTTGAGGAAAAGGCTGATTGTGTAGAGATTTGATGTCATGATGCTTTGGGCGACTTCGACGCGGACGGAGCTGCTTTCGCCGCCCGTGTACTTTTTGATTTTTTGCGCGAGCAGCTCGATACATTCGAGTTGCAGCCGCTCGACGTCGGCGGCTTGCAGTATGCCGCGACTATATGCCGCTTCCAGCAGGGATTGGAAGTAGTTTTCGCCGCTTAATTCGCTTCTGTCTATAAGGCGGATTTTTTCAATACTACTCATTTTCGTCCTCCGTATTCGGTGCAATGTCCGGGTCAACATCCTTCGGGTAAATTAGTTCTATGCTTCTCGGGTCAATTCCCGCGCGCAGATTGCCCGCAAGCTCGGGCAGCTCTCGCCCCGACAGCAGCTCCAGCGAGCCGTGGCACACGTTGTCAAACGACCTGCTCATGAACGCAATCAGCTCGTCGTCGCTTATTGAATCCTGCGTTTCGTTCTTGAAATAATAGAACATTTCAATCAGCTCGTGCAGGGTTTCCATGTAATTTTGCATTGTAATGTACGGCGAATCGCAGAACTCGCGGATTATTTTATCAAGTATGCCCGTGCCGAATTCGACGCGTCCATTTTCGCTGAGGGCGACGGCGCGCGTTTCCACCAGCTCGAGTGCTTGCTGCGGGGTCAGAATAAGTCCGTGCCGTATGGTGAAATCATTACACTTTACAATTGCGTCAACAGTTTGCCGCTGTAACATTCCCGATGAAAAGGGTGTTAAATCGAACGCCAAATGAAATCACTCCTTAATTGTTATCGCCAATAATTACCTCTGCCGCTTACAATATACCACCAAAACGTTGACGCGTCAAGCGAGCGGCGCGTTTGGTGGTAATTATTGGCGGCTGATTGCCCGCCGCGCGCGGGCGAATTTGCGCGTTCGCGCTCTGTTTTTTCGCGGCGTTATCGGGCGGCGCGGAAAATTGTATTGATTTATTTGGGAATAGCGATTATACTATATATTTAGGAACGGTGTTTCCTAAATTCAACATATAGAGTTATAGGGGATTTTTTGTGAAAGCTAAAAGCGCGGCATATGATAACGAAAGTATAAGCCTGTTAAAGGGCGCGGAGCGTGTGCGCCGCCGCCCGGGCGTAATCTTCGGCTCGGACGGGCTTGAAGGTTGCTGCCACGCGGTGTTCGAGATTCTCTCGAACTCAATCGACGAGGCGCGCGAGGGTCACGGGACGAGCATCGTCGTGACGCGCTTCAAGGACGGCTCCGTTGAGGTTGAGGACTTCGGGCGCGGGTGCCCCGTGGACTGGAACGCGGCGGAGGAACGCTTCAACTGGGAGCTTGTGTTTTGCGAGCTTTACGCGGGCGGCAAGTACGCCAATTCCGAGGGCGAGAACTATGAATTTTCGCTGGGGCTTAACGGACTCGGCTCCTGCGCGACGCAATATTCGTCGGAGTTTATGGACGTTACGGTTTACCGCGACGGGAAGAAGTACTCGCTGCACTTTGAAAAGGGCGAGAATGTCGGCGGACTTTCGAGCGAGCCTTTCAGCGGGAAGCGCACGGGTTCCGTTATTCGTTGGCGACCCGACATCGCGGTGTTTACGGACATCGCCGTGCCCGCGGAGTACTTTCTTGACACGATGAAGCGGCAGGCTGTCGTCAACGCCGGCGTGACGTTTCGGTATAAGAATCAGCTTGAGAACGGGACGTTTGAGACTACGGAGTTTCTGTATGAAAACGGTATCGCGGGTTACGTCGCGGAGCTTGCGGGTGAGGACGCGCTGACCGCGCCCGTGTTTATCGAGGCGGAGCGGCGCGGGCGTGACCGCGCGGACAAGCCCGAGTACAAGGTCAAGCTGTCGGCGGCGTTCTGCTTCTCAAACCGCGTGAACTCAATTGAGTATTACCACAACTCGTCGTGGTTGGAGCACGGCGGCGCGCCCGAAAAGGCGACGAAGAGTGCGTTCGTTTCGGAGTTTGACGCGCTGATGAAAAAGTCGGGCAAGTACCAGAAGGGCGAGAGCAAGATTACGTTCGCGGACATTCAGGACTGCCTGCTGCTCGTCACGAACTGCTTTTCGACGGGCGACCCGTCCTATGAGAATCAGACGAAAAAGGCTATTACGAACAAGTTCGTGCAGGAAGCCATGACCGAGTTTTTCCGCGCGCAGCTTGAGGTTTTCTTTATCGAGAACCCGCAGGACGCGAACCGCGCGGCGGAACAAGTGCTAATCAACAAGCGGAGCCGTGAGACGGCGGAAAAGGCGCGGCTTAACATCAAGAAAAAGCTCTCCGGCTCGCTCGACATATCGAACCGCGTTGAGAAATTCGTCGATTGCCGCACGCGCGACGCGGAACGGCGCGAGATTTATATCGTGGAGGGCGACTCCGCTCTCGGCGCGTGTAAGCTTTCGCGCGACGCGGAGTTTCAGGGGATTATGCCCGTTCGCGGCAAGATTCTCAACTGCCTGAAAGCCGACTATGACAAGATTTTCAAAAGCCCGATTATTACGGATTTGCTGCGCGTTCTCGGGTGCGGCGTTGAGATTCCGAGCAAGCACGCGCGCGACCTGAACGCGTTCGACCTCTCCGCGCTGCGCTGGAAACGCGTCATTATCTGCACCGACGCGGACGTTGACGGTTTCCAGATTCGGACGCTTATACTTACGATGCTGTACCGCCTTGTGCCGACGCTGATTGAGCGCGGGTTCGTGTACATCGCGGAGTCGCCGCTGTTTGAGATTACGGCGGGCACAAAGACGCATTTCGCTTACTCCGACAGGGAGCGCAACGAGATTGTAACGAAGCTGGGCAGCGCGAAGCACACCATTTCGCGCTCCAAGGGATTGGGCGAGAACGACCCCGACATGATGTGGCTGACGACGATGAACCCCGAGACGCGGCGGCTGATTAAGGTCATGCCGACGGACGGCGTGGCGACGAGCGACGCTTTCGACCTCCTGCTGGGCGACAATCTGGCGGGGCGCAAGGAGCACATCGCCGCGCACGGTAGCGAGTATCTGGACGTAGCGGATTTGAGTTAGGATATTGGGCGCGGGAGGCGGAATTTGTGAAGAACACCAAGAGACGGCTTCAGTTTGTGGGGTTTGGCGTGCTTATCGTTGCGGGCGTTTTGCTGACCTTTGTTTGGGGCGACATTCCCGAGTGTTGGGACGCGGGAATAGCGTTGCTGACCGCGGCGGTTACGACGATTGCGTATCGTTTCTTCTTGATTGACGACACCACCGACGACTTTGCGGAGTTGGCGGCAAAGCTCGATATACACGAGAGTATGCGAAGCTCCGGCTTGCGGCAAATTGTGCTTACAAGGCAGCATACGAACGACTATACCGCGCTGTTCAGTAACGCGAAAACCATTGACTTATGCTTTAACTCCGGCAAGGGCACGATTTTTACGTATGCTGACGTGCTGAAGCTCGCCTATAAAAACGGGTGCAAAATTCGACTGCTGGTTAACGACGCCGAGAGTTCCGTATTTACGGACGAGCGGTTGAGCGGCGTTGTGTACGCCTTGGGCGCGCATATGCAGACCGTGAGCGAGATAAAGGGAACGGTTGATAAGATGCGCGAGATTAAAGCCGTCGGCAGTAAGAAAGGCACGGTTGAGGTTCGCGGCGCGGCGTGCTTTATTTCGGGCAACATTATCATTATCGACGACAAGTACACCCATTACGTGCCGTATTTGCCTTACATACCGAACCAGAACACCGTGCGATTCGACTTTGAGGGCGGCGCGAACGAGTATACGTCGAAGTTCAGGGATTCCTTCCGCGAGATATGGGAGCACGCGAAGAATATTAACATTGACTGAGAATTGGGACGAGGAATATTATGGCGAAGAAGAAACAATCGGACGGCAACAGTAAGCAGGGGAACCCGAACGTTGTGGGGTTGCGGGCGCAGGTGCTGGAGCAGGCGATAACGGACACGCTTGAGGTCAACTACATGCCTTACGCGATGAGCGTTATCGTGTCGCGCGCGATTCCGGAGATTGACGGGTTCAAGCCGTCGCACCGCAAGCTGCTTTACACGATGTACAAGATGGGGCTGCTGACGGGCGGGCGCAGTAAGTCCGCGAACATCGTCGGGCAGACGATGCGCCTGAACCCGCACGGCGACGCGGCGATTTACGACACGATGGTGCGGCTCTCCAAGGGCTACGAGGCATTGCTGACCCCGTTCGTGGATTCCAAGGGCAACTTCGGCAAGACGTATTCGCGCGACATGGCTTGCGCCGCCGCGCGATATACGGAGGCGAAGCTCTCGCCGATTTGCGCGGAGATTTTCCGCGATATTGACCGCGACACCGTGGACTTCGCGGACAATTACGACGGAACGATGCAGGAACCGCTGCTGCTGCCGACGGCTTTTCCGAACGTGCTCGTGTCGGCTAACATGGGTATCGCCGTCGGCATGGCGAGCAAGATTTGCGGCTTTAACCTGTCGGAGGTTTGCCGCGCGACGGTGGAATATCTCGCGAACCCGAAATGCGACCTGACGCAGACGCTGCTCTCGCCCGATTTCCCGACGGGCGGCGAGATTATTTATGACGCGAACGAGCTGTACAATTTATATGAGCACGGTTTCGGGAGCTTTAAGGTCAAGTCAAAGTGGCATTATGTCGCGTCCGAAAACGTGATTGAGGTGACGGAAATTCCTTATTCCACAACGTCGGAGGCGATTATCGACAAGGTTGCGGAGCTGATTAAGGCGAACAAACTGCGCGAGGTGTCCGACATGCGCGACGAGACGGGGCTTTCCGGCTTGAAGCTCGCAATCGACCTGCGGCGCGGCACGGACCCGGACAGGCTTATGGCGAAGCTGTTCAAGCAAACGCCGCTGATGGACAGCTTTTCCTGCAACTTCAACATTCTTGTCGGCGGCTATCCGCGCGTTATGGGCGTGCGCGAGATTCTGGAGGAATGGACGGCATGGCGCATGGAGTGTGTGCGCCGCCGCGTGCTGAACGAGTTGACGCGCAAGCGGGAGAAGCTGCACCTGCTGCGCGGCTTGCAGACGATTCTGCTTGACATTGACAAGGCGATTCGCATAATCCGCGAGACGGACGAGGAGCGCGAGGTTGTGCCGAACCTGATGATTGGTTTCGGCATCGACGAGATTCAGGCGGATTACGTCGCGGAAATAAAGCTGCGGAACATCAACCGCGAATACATTATAAAGCGCACGGAGGAAATTACGTCGCTGGAGAGCGAGATTGCCGACCTTGAAAACCTGTTGAGTACGCCGAAGCGCGTCAAGGACGTGATTATCGGCGAGCTTAAGGCTTGCGACAAGAAGTACGGACAGGAGCGCAAGACCGTGATTATCTACAACGACGAAACGCCCGAAATTGCGGAGGACGACGGCGCGGAGGATTACCCCGTGAACATCTTCCTGTCGCGCGACGGGTACTTTAAGAAGATTACGCCGCTGTCGCTGCGCATGGGCGGCGAGCAGAAGTATAAGGAGACGGACGGCGAGTTTTTGAGCTTTGCCGCGTCGAACAGGAGCGAGCTGCTTGTCTTTACCGACAAACAACAATGCTATAAGTGCCGCGCCTCGGACTTTGAGGACACAAAGGCTTCCGTTTTGGGGACGTATCTGCCGAGCTTTTTGAAGATGGACGACGGGGAGAGCGTCGTTTACCTGCTTGACCCGAGCGACTACGCGGGGAGCGTGTTCTTCTTCTTCGCGAACGGCAAGGCTTCGCGCGTTTCGCTGTCGGCTTACGCGACAAAGACGAACCGCAAGAAGCTGACGGGCGCGTATTCTGACGCTTCGCCGCTTGTCGCGGTTCTCGCGCCGACGGAGGATTTGGAGCTTGCGGTTTATTCGAGCGACGGGCGCGCGATGGTGTTCAACACCGCGCTGATGTCGCCCAAGACGACGCGCGCGGCGCAGGGCGTGGGCGTGATGAGCCTGCGATACAATCGGCTTGTCGAGCGCGTTTTGCCGCTGGGCGAGACGAAGATTAAGAATTTCGCGCGGTACCGCGTGCGCTCCATTCCCGCGGCGGGCGCAAAGGTGAATGAGGACGACAGCGAGCAGCTGACGATTGATAATTGACGGTTGATATTCGGACGGGGGTGACGGGTTATGCGGCGCGGGATTGCGGTAATTCTATTGCTTATTTTTATGCTTGCGGGGTGCAATTCTTCGCTTGACGGTGAGGAATTGCGGATTACTCGGCACACTATTCAGAACTCCGACCCTGTGCTGTCCGAGGACGCGCTTGAGGCTTCCGACTACGCGGAGCTGCGCGCCGCCATTTTGCGGCACGTGTCGGCGCACGTTACGCGCGGCATTATCAACCTTTACGGCTACGCGGGCGACGTTGAGAGCGACGTGTTGCTCGCGGCGGCGGACGCGGCGCAGAACGACCCCGTGGGGGCTTATACGGTGACGTCGATTAAGTGCACGGTTGAGCAGATTGTTACGTACTATCAGGTTATCGTGACTCCCGAGTATCGGCACACAAAGGCGGAGACGGACGCGATTGTCACAGCTTCAACGCTGCGCTATCTGCGCTCCGAGCTGCTTGACCGCATGAGCCATTATGACACGGGCGCGGCAATTCTCACGCCGCTGACGACGCTGACCGAAGCGGACATTTTGACCTACGTGCAAGAGATTTACTATGAGAATCCGCTTAGTATCGTGATGATGCCGGTGACGACGGTTACAATCTATCCGTCGGGCGGGCGCGGGTCGCGCGTGCTTGATTTGTCGTTCAACTACCGATACGACGCTTCGCTTTTGAGCGTTTACGGCTCGTGGGTGTCGGGCGCGGCGCGCGAGATTGCGGAGTCGGCGCGCGGCGCGAGCGACGCGGAGATTCTGCTGTCGCTGTGCGAGCATTTGGTTGACATCGCGCGCTATAACACGTCCGCCTCGATATTCAGCGAGTACGTGTCGCAGGACTTTTCCGCGACGGCTTACGGCGCGCTGGGCGGCACGGATACCGCAATCGGCGAGGGCTACGCGATGGCTTACAAGGCGCTTTGCGACGTGCTCGCGCTCGATTGTCATATCGTGCGCGGTACGCTGAACGGCTCGTCGCACGCGTGGACTATAGTGAGCATTGATGGCGCGCACTACCACGTTGACCCCGCGATGTGCGACGTTAACGGCATGTCTGCGGCGTTTTTGATTGGCGACCGCGAAATGGAGCGCGCAGGATACTCTTGGGACCGCGCGGGCTACCCCGTGTGCGACGGGGATTTGACGTTCCGCGAGGTTAACGCCGCGCTGAACCCGCCCTATCGCTTGACGACGACCGCGCCGCCCGCGCCGGAATTAGCCGCGCAGGTGATTGCCACGCCCGTTATTGTAACGGAAGTTACTAATACATAAAGGAGAGTTTTGAGATGAGCGGAGAGATTAAATTGTTTAAGACGAGCCTGATTGGTGGTTTTGACCGCCATGACGTGACGGAGTATGTGAAGGCTCTGTCCGCCGAACGGAACGCGTGCCGCGAGGCGCAAACGGCGGGGCTGAAAGAAATTGAGCGTCTCAACGCCGCGCTCGCGACTGAGCAAGCCGCGACGGTTGCCGCGCGTGAGAGTACGGCGGCTGTGCGGCTTGAGGTTGACGCGCTGCGCCGCGAATTGGCTGAATACCGCGTCGCCGCGCTTGAGACGGCGGAGCGGCACCTGACGGAATTGAAGCAGTCGTACATCGAGCTTTGCGGGCAGATGGACGACACGGTGACGCTCGTGCGCGCGCAGCTCGCGGTGTTGGATTCCGCAGCTTTGGGCGTTCCGACGTTGTTCCGCGACGCGAACGACAAGATTCAGGCGCTCATTGTCGCGACAGGCGCGGTGGTTGATGTTGTTGAGACGGAGGTTGTTGAGGTTGCTGACGCGGTTGTTGACGCGCCCGAGACGGAGGTTGTTAGCGAGGCTGCTGTTGAGGTTGCGGAAACGGCGGGCGCTGACGTTTCGGACGTTAGCGATGTTGGTGAAGCGGAATAACCCTTGGGACGCTTGGGTTTTTACGGGGTGCGAGCTGTTGCGGGGCGCGATTACACATTGTATAATGCGCGTTCCGCGACGCTCGCGCTCTGTGACTTCGGACGGGCAAATGTACCTCTCGCGTTGTTCATTCGGGCGGTTTTGTAACGCTTGTTGACACTTTATTCACAATTTATCGCGCGTTAGAGTAATTTTTTTCATATAAATTAAAAAAGACTATTGATTTTTTTAATTATTGATATATAATACTGTCATCGGGGTTATGGTTATTAACCGTAATTTAATATGGAATGGGGATTTTAATATGTTTGATTCGGCTTTCATCACAGGTTTGAAGCAGTCCAACATCAGCGTGGACGCGGAGAAGTCCAAGGAGCGCGTTGCGGCGATTTGGAAAGAGGCGCGCGTTGCGCAGAAGCAAGCGGTTCGCAATCTTGCGGACATCGCGGCGACCACGGTTTACCGCGTTTACAACACGGGCAGTCTGTCCATAAAGCTCGCACTCGCTCTGGCGCAGACGCTCAACGTGAATCCGCTGTACCTAACCGGCGCGTCGGACGAGCGCGGCGAGTACACGGACGAGGCGGCGCGCGAGTTGCTGATTAAGCACAAGTATGAGAAAGTGCTGGCGGAATACGACAAGTCGCAGAAGCGTTCAAAACGCGCCGAGCGTTCCGAAGAGCAGCAAAAGGTCGTTGCGGACAAGCTGTTTGAGCAGTTTGAAGAGCAGGTTAAGGGCACTATCGACGAGGTCGTTGCGGAGTATGTTGAGACTCCCGTCATTGAAGCTATTGTCGAGTCTGTTGTTGTCGTTGAGCAGAGTGTTGTTTCCCTGCCCGAAGAGGACCTTTCGGAGGAAACTCTCGACCTTCTGATTAAGGCACTGCGTATTCGCGCGCAGTACAGCGCAAACGCGAAGAAAATCTACGTCGCCGTTAAGGAGTTGCTCCTCGGCTAAAACGCGTTTCGGTCTGGCGAACGTATAGTCTTGTAAGGCTTCGGTCTTATGAGTGTTTTAGTCATGTCAGCATTTCAGTCTCGTAACGCGCATTAAAAACGTGAGGTTCTGGTTATGGAAAATCGCGAAAACGTGTTTGTGAATTTCGGCGGAGAAACTCCCGTTCTCACAGGCGAATTGATTATGAAAGTAGCGCGCGGAGAACGACTTGCCATTGCGCAAGTGCTCGGTATTTACGAGTCGTACATTGTCAGCCGCTGCACCGCCTTGGTTGACGGCGAGCCGGTTCTGAACGAGGGCATGGCGCGTGCCGTGCGCCGCCGCGTGTTCAACAAGCTCGCGGGTTACGGCAGCGACGACCCCGAATGGGACGAGATGTATTCGGACTGAATTAGTGCACATATCAAAAAGCACCGCTTTGCGGTGCTTTTTTCGTTCTATTATTGATTGCACAGTTAGTTGAAGCCGCAATAACGGAGCCGCGCCCGCGCCGCCGTGCGGAATGATTAGTGTTACCGCGCTTGCTGTCGGCGTTTGGATTTTTGCATGTGATAATGTGAACAGAACGGCGGGTTCGATATGATTATACAAAACGTAATAAGTGCATTCATTAGAATGCGACGGCAAAAAATGCTACTTTTACTTGTTAACCGAGGTTAAGCTTGAGTATTGCGCAGTACTGCAAATTGAAAGTAAGTACTTACATACTAAGTGCGTTCCTTTATCTGCCGACCGCGTTGCGGACTACAATGTGGTCTATTAGGTCGTTCAGCACGGTGGTGTTGACATGCACGCGCACCGCGTCGGCGGTGTTTTACACCTCAAGAGTCTTGCAAAAACCGACGACATAGAGTATACTACCTGCAAAGGCATAATTACGGCACCCGAGTTCCGACCCGACTTCATGGTGCCGGAGGAACAACTCAAAACGAGCATAACGGGGAAAAGCACAAAAATAACATTGGAGGACACCAAAATGAGCAATTTCACAGAACTCTGCCTGCGCCGACAGAGTTGCCGCAAGTTCACCGACAAGCCCGCGGAACACGAAAAGCTCGTCGCCTGCGTCGAGACGGGACATCTCGCGCCCTCCGGTTGCAACAGTCAACCGTGGAGCTTCGTCGTGGTCGAAACTCCCGAAATTGTCGCCGAAGTCGCAAAATGCGGTCAGCAAATCGGCATGAATCCGTGGCTTTCTACCGCCACGGCGTTTATCGTCGTCCTCGAGGAACACGCGGTTCTCATGCCCGCAATCCGTAAAGTCATCGACAGCCAGTATTTCGCAAAGGGCGACCTCGGCGCGGCGACGGTTCACGTCTGCCTTGAAGCCGAAGCGCAGGGGCTCGGCAGTTGCATAATCGGGATTTACGACCGCGAGACGCTTGGAAAACTGCTGAATATCCCCGCCGAAAAACAATTCGCCGCACTGATTGCGCTCGGTTACGCCGCCGACGATACGGTGCGCCCGAAAAGCCGCAAACCACTCGACGAAATCGCAAGATTCGTGTAAGCGGGGATTCTGACATGTCGGAGCCGCAAACGGCTCGATAGCCGCGTCGGATTTTAGCCGCGCGGAGTTAATTAAGTTAGCAAAAACAATAAATATAATAGAAGGAGCTGTCAAAATGGAGAATCTAAAGGGGAAAACCGCATTTATCACCGGCGGCGCGAGCGGAATCGGGCTGGGCATCGCCAAAGCGAGCGCGAAAGAGGGCATGAACGTCGTAATTGCCGATATGCGCCAAAGCGCGATTGACGAGGCTGTCGCCCTGTTCAAGGAAAACGGCTGGCCTGTCCTCGGGTTGGAGCTGAACGTGTCCGACCGCGCGGCGTATGTCAAAGCCGCCGACGCGGCGGAAGCGGCGTTCGGCAACATTCACCTGCTCGTCAACAACGCCGGCATCGGCTGCGCGGGCGGTCCTCTGTGGGCTGTCGAGGACAAGGACACCGACATCGCAATCAGCGTCAACCTGATAGGCGTTCTCAACGGCATCAAGACAATCGTGCCGCGCATTATCGCTCACGGCGAGGGCGGGCACATCGTCAGCACCGCGTCAAAAGCCGCCCTTATCCCCGTGCCCGGCTGCGGGCTGTACAACGTCACAAAGTCGGCGGTGCTCGGCGTAATGCTGACGCTCGCAATGGACCTCGTCGGCACGAACGTCGGCGCGAGCGCGTTCTGCCCCGGCGGGTACATCACGAATCTCGGCGCGTCCTCGGGCTTCGTCACAGCCGCTATGTCGGGCGAAGCGCCACCTCCCCCGCCACCCGCTCCCCCCGCCGATGCCGCTGCGCCGGCGTTCGCCATGGACTGGGACGGACTGCTCCGCTCCCCCGACGACGCGGGAGAGCGCGTTCTGCGCGGCGTGAAGCGCGGCGACCTGTACATACTGACCCACGCCGAGTTCAAAGAGGGCTATGAGGAGCACGCGCAGGCAGTTCTCCGCGCCTTCCCCGAAGAAGTAGCGAACCCGCGCTACGGCGCGACCTTCACGAACCTGACCCGCAACGACATCTTCAACGAGCAAAAGCAGGTTCCCGCGTTGGGCAAATAAGAAACTCCAAAACAAAAACAACCTCCCGACTTCTGACACGTTCAAAAGTCGGGAGGTTGTTCGTTTAACGTAAATATTCTAGAAGCTGTGTTCCGCGCGCGATATAACGTCGTTTTGCATCGCTTCAGTCATTTCGACGAAGTACGCGGAGTATCCCGCGATACGCACGACGAGATTGTGGTGCTTGTCGGGGTCCTCCTGCGCCTCACGCAGGGTCTTGGAATCGACCACATTGTACTGGCACTCCATGCCGCCCTGCTCGAAGAATGTCTTTGTCATGTCCCGCAGCTTTGTAACGCCGTCGTCGCGCGACAGCGCGGTCGGGTGCAGACGCAGGTTCACCGCCATGCCATCCATGAAGCGCGAGTGGTCAAAGACCGTCGTTGACAGGAACACGGAGGTCGGACCATTAACGTCTCTGCCCTGAACGGGACTCATCGCGTCGGCAATCGGCGTGCCCGTCTTGCGTCCGTCCGGCGTCGCCCACGTGAGTTCGCCCTGCGGCACATGGTCCGCCGCGCCGTACATGCCGCCCTTGTACACCGAGCAGCGTTGGTTTGAAAACTCGGTGCAGAGCTGATAGTACAGGTCAACGACCCACTTCAGCTCCATATCGGCATACGGGTCGGCGTTGCCGTAGTGCGGCGCTTCCGTAATGACGCTCTGGCGCAGCGGCTCGTAACCCTCCCAGTTGGCGAGTATAGCGTCAAGGAACTCCTTGCCCGTGGCGAGCTTTTTGTCAAACACAGCGTATTTCAACGCCGTCAGGCTGTCGCCGACCGTCGCAAGCCCCGTCGCCGTGCCGCCGTAGGAGTTGTACTTCGCGCCGCCCGACGATACGTCCATGCCCTTTTCCATGCACCCCGTCGTCGAAATCGACAGGTTCGGGAACGGGTACAGCCGCGCCTGCTCATACTCCGCGTAGTTGTTCAGCGTCGCCGACCACGTGAGCATCCACCGCGCGAGCTTCTCCACCGCCGCTCGCACTTCCTCAATCGACTTCATCTCGTATAAATAGCCCGAGCGCACGTGTTCGGGAGCCTGCGCGCCGTTCATCGGATTGATGCCGTTGTTAATCGCCATTGTTATGACAATCGACCAGTAAATGCCGTTGTGCGACATGGAAGTTCCGTTCGGCGCGGGGTAATCGTTGCCCGAGCCGACAATCTCCTGGCACCCAATCAGGCTGTAATCGCGCGCGTCCTCCAGCGAAAAGCCCAGCTCTTTGATAATGCCCGGAATAATCACGTCGTCGTTCTGGAACAGCGGCAGACCGCCGATAATTTTCGAGGTTTCGAGCGCGCAGCTCCAAATCTCGTCAGGCGTGTTCTTGTGAACGCGCAGGGACACCGTCGGCTCATGCAGCTTCATGCGCGCTATCGTCTCCAGCACCATGTAGGAGACGGGGTTCGTCGCGTCCTCGCCCGTCTCGGGGATAAGCCCGCCAATCGTCGTGTGCTGACCGATGTGCCCGATACCCGCCGTCTGCGCCATTTTGCCGAAGCCGCCCTCGGAGAACGTGTTGAGCTTCAGGAAGAACGCGTCCACCAGTTCCTGCGCCGCGTCGAGCGTAATCGTGCCCGCGTCAAGCTCTTTTTTCAGGTACGGCCAGACGTTTTGGTCGAACCGCCCCATTGAGGTAACGCCCGGGCCGTTGTCCGCCATCAGGAACAGGTGATACAGCAAAATCTGCTGGCACGCCTCCCAGAACGTCCGCGCGGGGTTCTCCGTAATCCACTCCAGCCCCGCCGCCATTTTCTCAAACTCCGCCTTTTGCTCGGGCGTGGCGGCGCTCTTCGCCTTTTCCGCCGCAAGCTCCGCGTAGCGGCGCGTAAGCGTGATAGCGCCGTCACAGGCGATTGTCGCCGCCTTGTAGAACACATATTTCCGCATGTCGTCGCCCATAACGCGCCCCTCGCGCTCGTCCAGCCAGTCCTGCGCCTGTTTGCGAATCGCGCCGTAGCCCTTTTTTAGGATATTCTGGAAGCCCGGCGTCAAATGCCCCGGCGGCATGAGCGCGCCCGGGCGACCAGGGATACCGTAATCGCTCGCTTGCAGCTTCATAAACTTCTCCGCGCCGTCCGGCAGCCACGCGTCGCCGAAGCTGAAGCCGCCGCCCGAACGCATCTGCTGCATCATCATCTCGCGCAACTTTTTCAGCTCC
Organism: Oscillospiraceae bacterium; assembly: GCA_031261325.1. Lineage (GTDB taxonomy): Bacteria > Bacillota > Clostridia > Oscillospirales > Oscillospiraceae > JAIRRO01. The sequence continues at coordinate 18,663 of JAISKH010000031.1, read as the reverse complement.
TCGGGCGATATGGCGAGCAACTGGCGGGAATAGAACGGGTCGTCAATCGGCGCGTGGTGCAGTCCGTCCTCTTCGATAGGCCACGTGTTTTCAATATCCGCCATCAGCCACATCGAGCCGCTCGCGCCGCCGAAGTTTGAATTGCCGAGATTGCCGACAAAATAGTCGTCGTCCTCAATCCGCAGCGGCATGTGCGAATAGACGTAGAGCGATTGCAGCGGCTTTTGAATCAGCGGCGTCACGCCGTCGTACTTCGCGGCGGCTTCCATTTTAACGCGCGCTTTCGCGGAGTCCGCAATGATAACCCTATCGCGCACCTTCTCCCGCATGTTCCACACGCGGTCGGTGTAAGGCTTGAACTTGTACATAATTTTCCCCTTTCTGCTTCGTGTTTTTCTTGAGCGACGCCCGAAAAGGCGTGCCGTTTTCTTGCCTTATACTATCATATCCCGCCTGAAATGGCAAGCGGGTTTTGGGCGCGCGAAAAGGCTTGAAATCAGATGTGCTTTGTGTAATAATCGGGAGAGTAATGACAGATTAACCGATTGTACAAATCTGTGAATTATCCTACCCCAACCAAAATTGAAAGGGTGACTAATGCTATGACGCCGAAAGAAGAACAGCTTGCAAAAATGTATTTGTATGAAGGTTTCGGAAAATGTGATATTTGTAAAGAATGTCAGAAAGCCGCAGGAGAAACGCTGAACGAACCCGTTGGTGCTTTTTGTGTTGGCGAACACTTTGATGAAAATGCAATAAGGGTGCTATTTGTCGGTAAAGTCGCACGAGGAAAATATAACGGTTTTAATGAAGGGAGACGTTTATGGACTGAGCCTTGGAAGTTTTGGTACTATACAAGATGCATTACAAACAAGGTGTTCGGTAATGAATCTATTGAAAACATTGCGATTACTAATATCATACAGTGCAACAACTCTGAGGGTAAGGACTTAACTACAAAAGAGACAAAGGACCATTGCATTAACGAGCTTAGAGCGATAAGAAAAGAAATAGAGATAATAAAGCCAAACAAAATCGTATTCTATACAGTTGTTAATTACGATAAATATGTTCCCGGTATATTTGATGAATTTCGTGAAGGTGTGAACATGGAAAAAGACATCGGCGCAAAAAAGATGAAGTGGAGAGAAGCCGTTGGCATTATAGGCGGCGAGTCGATGAACATACTTAGGATTGGGCACCCGGAAAGAATGAATAAAGCAGCCTATGTATGTGAGGTGAGCAAGTGGATTAAGGATATGTAAGTCCTTTCCACTCGCCATAAGCCGAAGCCCGCAAATAGCAAATTTAGCATAGTATAACTATGCTCACTCCTACCTCACCACCCAAATCCACCGTTCCACATTCACACCACCGTGTACAGTACTCTTGCTAATCCCGAACTTCCTTGCCGCCGCACGCACCGTCGCGCGGCTTTCTATGATGTACGCCGCCAAATCACAGGCGCGTTCTTCGATGTTCATTTTCAATAACATCACTCCCGCAATAGTCTACTGAACTATATGCGCGGGCGCGCGAGATTATGAGGTGCACGAGCGGGGGTAGGGAGAGGCGGGTTTAGCAAATGATTTTCCCGTGTCAAATATATGATAATTAACCAAGTAAGGCATATATTGACAATAAACGACGTTTATTGTATAATGGCCCTATCAATCTTGGGAGTGCTTACAATGAAAATGAAATGCTCAATTTGCGGCACGATTTTATCTGCAGATTTATCGAATGCCGACGAAACAATCAAAATCGCAAAAACTCACGGCTGGAAAAATGAAGTGCAACCGAATATTGGCCGACGTGGGACGACATGCACCGCAAACGATACGGCGAATTCTTTGAATAATATTTAACGCAAGTCAGGCGACTCCACAAGCCACCTGATTTGCGCATATATGCCCCGCCGATATTGCCGCGCGCAAGACACAGTATTACGCAAAGCGCGAGTGATTCACCAGCCGCCCCAATTGAAATCCACCCCCCATATCAATATTATATACCCCACCCCGACAAAACAATTGCGCAACGCGCAAATCTAAGATATAATATCCCCAACGAAAACGCTCGGTTCGCGTCTGCGCACGGGCGAAAATTGGAGGTTATTATGTCAAAAAATCCAGACCAAACCCTGCTGAACAGAATAGACGCGCTCGCGTTGTCGGAGCGCAATACGCGCTGGCGTGAGGCGATGAAGGCGTCTGACTGGCGGATTTTCGCCGAACGCGAGCGTTACACCGTCAAGTCATGGCGCGAAACCGCGGGTGAGGATATTGAGCTGCGCCGCGCAAAGCTCGTCGCCGAGGTGCTCGACAACATCGAAATCAAAATCCACCCGTTCGACGAAATAGTCGGCCGCCCGACGACGGGCGTTATCGGCTGCGCCACCTCAATCGACGTGAACGGCGACTACATGCCCGCAATCTGGAACGACGACGGCACCGTTCAGGCGACGCTTGACGCGGCGGTTCAGCTCGACCGCGAGAGCGTCGAAATCCTGCGCGAAAGCGCGCGCGAGTTTTCCGGTACCTCCGCGCAGGAGATGGTTTACCGCGCGTGGGAGCAGGTCGTCGGCTCATGGGCTGTGAAAGCCGAAGCCGCAAAGCTCAAGGACCCGTCGCTCGACTCCGCGATTTACGGGCAATCGACCTCCGTGCTCAGTTGGAAAAAGCTCCTTTCCGTCGGACTGTCGGGCTATATCGCGGAGTGCAAAACGAAAATCGAAGCCTTCCGCGCAAGCGGCGATACAGACGTTTCGCGCCTGTACTTCTGGCAAGCGGCGATTATCGCGCTTGAAGCCGTCGTGCGTCACGCGAACCGCTACGCCGACCTCGCGGAGAGCATGGCGCGCGAAACCGACGACGCGGAGTTCAAGTCGCGTCTCACCAGAATCGCGGGCTATTGCCGCCGCGTTCCCGAGTATCCCGCGCGCACGTTCGGCGAAGCCCTGCAAGCCACGGTCATCTGCAACGTCGCGAAAATGCTAGAAAACCCGATTCAGAACAACTCCCATTGGGGGCGCGCCGACCAATATCTGTACGAACTGTTTGAGTCCGACCTCGCGGCGGGCGTTCCGCTCGAGCAAATCAGCTCGCAGCTCGCCGACGTTATAGGACGTTGGGGAACGCAAACCTTTGTCGCGTCGTCGTCACAAAAGGAGTCGCACCAAATAAATTTCGGCATCAACAACATCATGGTCGGCGGCAAGGACGCGCAAAACAACGACACCGCAAACGAGCTGTCCTACCTCATACTCCACACCGTCGGACTGCTCAAGCTGTCCTCACCGACCGTCTGCCTGCGCTGGAACAACGACACACCCGACTGGCTTATGCGCAAGGCTATCCGCACAAACGTCGAAACACGCGGCGGAATCCCTCTGTTTGAAAACGACGAAGTAGTCGTCGAAAGCTACGTGCGAGACGGAATCCCGCGCGAGGAAGCCGCGAATTGGCACAGTCTCGGCTGCGTTTACCCCGCGCTCCCGACGCGCGCGGAGCATTACGGCGCGGAGGGCGTCGCCGCGTTCAACCTTGCGGGACTCCTGCACCTGACGCTGCACAACGGGCGCGACATTAACGGCGAGCTGACGGGGCTTGAAACGGGCGACCCGCGCGGCTTTGATACGTTCGACGAACTCTACGAAGCGTTCTTCGCCCAGCATCGCTTCCTGTCGCACCGCGTGTTCCGACTCGGTGCCGTCGCGCGGAAAATCCAGCCGCAATATCTGCGACTGCCGCTCCTGTCCGTGCTCGGACTGGAAGCAAGTCTGGAGCTTGGGCGCGACGTGCTGGACGCGCACCCCGACTACTCGCTCTACGGCGTGTCCGACCGTGCGATAATTGACGCGGCGGATTCGCTAACCGCAATAAAAAAGCTCGTTTACGAGGACAAAACCCTGACAATGCCGCAGCTTTTAACCGCGCTAGACGCGAACTTTGAGGGCTATGACGACGTTCGCGCGCTCTGTCTCGCCGCGCCGAAGTACGGCAACGCCGACGCGTATGCCGACGGCATGGTAAAAGCCGTGTCGGACCGCTCCGCCGCGATTGTGCACGAGTACGACAACTCGCCGTTCCGCCCGTTCATCATCGCGCGAGAGGGCTTGGCGTGGCACTATTACGGCGGGCTTGGCGTCGGCGCGTTGCCCGACGGGCGTTACGCGCTCGAGCCGCTTGACGACGGAGCCGCTTCCCCGATGCGCGGCGCGGACGTGAACGGTCCCACGTCGGTGCTCCTGTCCGCAATGGCTTCAGGCTTCTCCGATGTGTCCTACGCGTCGGTGCTGAACCAAAAATTCTCCGCGTCGATTCTCACGGGCGAGGACAGCGTTGACAAGCTCATAGCCTACACGCAGACGTACATGCGCTCGGGCGGCTCGCACATACAATATAATATAGTCGGTTCCGAGGAACTGAAAGCCGCGAAGCGCGAACCCGAGGAACACACCGACTTGGTTGTGCGAATCGGCGGCTTCTCCGCGTATTTCGTCCAGCTCTCGTCCGCGATTCAAAACGACGTAATTTACCGCAGCGAATTTCAAATATAAGGAGGGCAACCCATGAAATTTCCACACCTTTTTGAGCCGCTCGCCATCGGCTCCGCCGTATTCCGCAACCGCATATTCTCATCACCGCAAGGCTACTACAACGTCGCGAAGGACAATCTGCCCAGCCTTGACGAAGTCGCGTATTACGAGCGCAAGGCACGCGGCGGGTTCGCGTCCGTAACCGTCGGCGACTGCATAGTTGAGGACTCAACGGGCACGCACTACCCGTTCCTGATTCGCATGGAGGACAGGAGCACTCTCCCCGGGCTTGCCGCAATAGCCTCAAGCGTGTCGCGGCACGGCGCGGTCGCGTCGGCGGAGCTTGCCCACGCGGGCATGTACGCGCGGTTCGTGAAGTACCCCGACGGCAGCGTTTACGGCGCGGACTCGATGAAAAACGCCGCCGCCGCAACCGTTCTCGGCGGCGACCTATACGGTCCCGTGTACATTGAAAACGGCAAATACGGCGAAGTGCTCGAAATGCCCGAGGAAATGATTCTCCGCATAATCGACAAATTCGGCAAGGCGGCGGCGTGGGCAAAAACCTGCGGCTTCGGCATGGTCACGGTTCACGGCGGGCACGGCTGGCTGCTCTCGCAATTCATGTCCCCGACGGTAAACACGCGCACCGACCGCTGGGGCGGCAGCTTTGAAAACCGTATGCGCCTGCCGCTCGCCGTAATCGAAAGCATACGCAAAAACGTCGGGCGCGACTTCCCGATTGAGTACCGCTTTTCAGGCTCCGAAGCAAGCCCCGTCGGTTACGACATCGACTACGGCGTGAAGTTCGCGCAAGCGATTGACGGTAAGGTGGATATAATCCACGTCTCCGCGGGCGACCACGAGGACGACCACTCAATTATAATCACGCACCCGAGCATGTTTATGGAGGACGGCGTAAACGTAAAGTACGCCGCCGAGATTAAAAAGTACGTAAAAACCCCCGTCGCGACGGTTGGCGCGCTGACAGACCCCGCAATGATGGAGGAAATCATCGCGTCAGGTCGCGCCGACATCGTGAACCTAGGGCGGCAGTCGCTCGCCGACCCCGACCTCCCGACGAAAGCGCGCACGGGACGCGAGGACGATATAAACAAGTGCCTGCGCTGCAACACCTGTCTTGAGCACACGGGCAGTATCCGCACCCTGCGCTGCGCCACAAATCCCGAAATCGGCTTTGAGCGCGACGCGAAAATCTCGCGCCCGCTAAAGGAGCGCAAGCGCGTTCTCGTCGCGGGCGGCGGCATCGCGGGAATGCAAGCCGCGCTCACCGCGTCCGAGCGTGGACACGAGGTCATACTCTGCGAAAAAACCGACAGGCTCGGCGGCGTTCTGCGCTGTGAAGAAAATGTCCCGTTCAAGCTGCGTCTCCACGAGTACTTAGACCGCCAAGCAAAACAAATCGCGAAAGCCCCGATAGACCTGCGGCTGAACACAGAGGTTACGCCCGAGCTTGCGCAATCGCTGAAGCCCGACGTAATATTCGCGGCGCTCGGCGCGGTGCCGAAAATCCCGCCGATTAAGGGAATAGACGGCGTGAACGTCGTCGAAGCGACGGCACTCTACGCCGCACCCGAAAAAGCGGGCGCGAACGTCACAATAATCGGCGGCGGGCTCGTCGGCATCGAGCTTGCGATTTACCTGCGAACTCTAGGCAAAATCGTAACAATCATCGAAGCGCTCCCGACGCTCGTGAGCGACGACGCGGGTATGCACCTGCTCGCTCACGACGAAGCGGTGCGCCAACCGGGCATAACGGTTCACCGCGCCACGACCGTGTCGGAGATTACGCCGTCGGGCGTAACCTGCAAAAACGACGGCGGCGAGTTCGCGGTTCCCGCCGACACAGTCGTCATCGCGATAGGGCAGTCGCCGCTCCGCGCCGAGGCAATCGCGCTGTACGACAGCGCACCCGAGTTTTACCAAATCGGAGACTGCGTAACCCCCCGCCGCATCATCACCGCAACCTCCCAAGCATACACCATAGCGCGCGACATCTAGCCGCGCCGACAATCGCAACAAAAAACAGCGCGGGTCTTTCGACCCGCGCTTTAGACTGTCAAAACCAAATTAACCGAGAACCAAATTACCCCTGAACCAAAATCTCCCGCACGCGCGCCGCAACCTCCGCGCTCGCGTCGTCGTCCGTCACAAGCTCAATTTCCTCCGCCGAAGCCGCGCCAAGCCCCAACTCAACCGCGCGGGCAATCTGCTCCTGCGCCCATATCGGCGTATCCGTAATCGCGCTGTTCGAGCCGAGACTTTTCAAAAGCGCAAGCCCCACCGCGTCAAGCGCAACGCGGTCGCTGCCGATAAGCATAACGTTCGCCCGCTTACGCGTGCCCTCCATGGGACCGCCGTCGGTGAATACCTCAACCGCGTCGGAAAGAATGAAGTCAGGCGTGTAGGCGAGGTTAATCTCCGCTATCAGCTTGCGAATATCTTGCGAGCCATGCAGCTTGCCGAAGTCCTTCGGCGTAAGCCCGACGGCGAGCTTCAGCGAGTTCGAGTACACCCCGCCGAACCCATGCGTTTTCAGGCAGCAGGTACCGACGACCGCGTCAGCCTTCAAGAGAGCCTTGGGCACCTCAAAATACCCGCCCTGCCAATGCAAATCGTCGCGCTCAACCTTAACCCAGCCCTCCGCTGGCATAGTTTCGAGGTTCAGCAGCTCCGCGCCGTACTTCTCGCAGAGCGCGGGAATACCCCTCTGCGCGAACACCTGCGCCGCTTCCGCGGGACCGCTCCGCTCACCGAGCGTCAGCTTTGCGGGGTTCGCGGCGCGCACAGCTTCCAGCAACGCGTCCAGCGTGTCGTTGTGCGTCGAACCGGGCGCGGGGTCCGCCGTATTGAAGTTCGGCTTAACATAAACAGTCTTACCCGAATAATCGGGCACCCCGATGTAGGCGAGGCACCGCCGCGCGCCAACCCCACGGTCGTCCGTCGAGACGAGATAAACCTTGGATTTTCCCATAATGCATTACCTCCGATTTAATAATATTTGCGCTCATTATATCGCAGGCGCATAAATATATCAAGCAATTTCGCCGCGCGCTGAATATTCGCCCACAGGTTGAACCCATATCACCCCCCATGTTAGTGATGCGCGCCGCCTTCCCGAGCATAACCTTGCGCACCCACACCAACAAAAGTTGCGCAACGCCGAAACATGTGCTATAATAACAATTTACACCACAAAAACAAGGGAGCGAAGCAATGACGGACATAAGCTATTCAACAGGCAATTACATCTTCAGCTATCGCGCGGCGGGAATCCTCGTGCGCGACGGAAAGGTGCTGCTGCAAAAACCCGTCGGCGCGGACGGATACGCCGTCCCCGGCGGGCAGGTCGCGTTCGGCGAGAGCCATGAGCAAACCATAAAGCGTGAGTTTAAGGAAGAGACGGGCGCCGACGTCGATGTCGGCGAGCTGAAATGGGTCGAAGAAAACATCTTTCCGTTTGACGGCAAAACAGCGCAACAGATATGCCTGAACTACGTCGTCACGCTCACAGACGACAAACAAATCCCACTTGAGGGCAAATTCCCGAGCAAAGAAGTCGGAGAACACCCACTCGGCGAGACAATCGAGTTCCATTGGCTCCCGCTCGCGGAAGTCAAGAACCTAAACGTTTACCCCGAAAACGCCGCCGAGCTGCTAAAACGGCTCGACTCAGGTGTGCAACACCTTATATACCGCGAAGACTAATAATTATTTTTGAGGAGCAACTAATGAAATTTCAGGAACTCGGCATAATCGAACCCATTCTAAGAGCAATACAAGATGAGGGCTATGAAGTCCCGTCGCCGATACAGGCGGAAGCAATCCCAATCCTGCTCACAGGGCGCGACCTACTCGGCTGCGCGCAGACGGGAACAGGCAAAACCGCCGCGTTTGCAATCCCGATTCTGCAATCACTCTATAAACAAAAGCCCGCAAACACAGGCAAGCGCAAACCCAAAGCGCTGATACTAACCCCAACGCGTGAGCTTGCCCTGCAAATCTCCGAGAGCTTCAAGGCTTACGGACGATACACGGGCATAAAGGCGACAGTCGTGTTCGGCGGAGTATCGCAGATACCGCAGGTAGCGGAGCTTTCGGCGGGAACCGACATTCTCGTCGCAACCCCGGGGCGGCTAAACGACTTGGTAAACCAACGCCTGTGCGACCTGACGGGCGTGTCCGTCCTCGTGCTCGACGAAGCGGACAGAATGCTCGACATGGGCTTTATCCACGACGTGGAAAAGGTCATCGCAAAGCTCCCGCGCGAAAGGCAAACACTCCTGTTCTCCGCGACAATCCCGAAAGAAATCGCAACGCTGTCCTCAACAATCCTCCGCAACCACGCGACGGTAACGGTAACGCCCGTTTCCTCAACTGTTGAGACAATCGACCAGTACGTCTATTTCGTTGACAAAGCGAACAAAGGTCGCCTGTTGATTGACCTGCTCGGCGACGAGACGTTTGTCTCAACGCTGATTTTCTCGCGCACAAAGCACGGCGCGGACAAGATAAAACGCATAATGGAAGCGGCGGGCATTTCGGTCAAGGCGATTCACGGCAACAAGTCGCAAAACGCGCGCCAAGCCGCGCTCGACGAGTTCAAGTCGGGAACCATTCGCGCCCTAGTCGCGACCGACATAGCCGCTCGCGGCATCGACATCGAGCAGCTGTCCCACGTCATAAACTTCGACCTGCCCAACATTCCCGAGACTTACGTGCACCGCATAGGCAGAACGGGGCGCGCTGGACTCGGCGGCACGGCAATCTCCTTCTGCGACTATGACGAAATGAAGTTTCTCGAAGACATTCAAAAGCTCATCAAGATGAAGCCGCAGGTCGTGGAGGAGCACCAATACCCGATGCAGGTGTTTGAGCACATCGAACCGAAAACGGTGCCGCGCCCGCCGCGCGCCGAGCGCAACATGAGAGCCGCGAACACGCCCGTCAAGTCGCCCGTCAAAAAAGGCACGCAGTCAACCGCGAACTCACGCGCCAAGGGCAGATACAACACAGGCAGACACTAAGCCCTATCCGCGTGCCTCCGCGCGAACGGCAACGGCGCGAATCCGCGCGTGCAGCAGGTCGCGCACAACGTCGGAAGCGTGCGTCGGCGTTACATTGTACCGCGCGAGCGTGTTGCGCAGTCGCTCCGCGCAATGCGCGCACCGCGTTATGCCGTGAAGCTCCGCGCCGTCGCCAAACAGCTCCGATGTGATTTTCAGCCCGTAAACGCGTACTATTTCCCCGACGGCGTTCATGGTTTCGTCGGTTATGACTCGATACGTAAAGACCTTGCGCATTACGCTCAACCTCCAATTATAATTTCTTGTGAATTGAGAAGATTGTCGCATGTTCGCGTCGGTTACGCAAGCGGTTTCGTTCAACAAAATTCGACAAAAAGAGACATATGAGCCTGAAATGCGGGTGCTTTTCCGTGTTTTGTTACAATATTTCGGTAAACTGTGACAGAAAAACTATACAAATTTCGTAGTGTCACCGCCGTAACCAACCCGCAAGATGTGGTGCCGCGCCGCGAAGCGCAACCCCTGACACAAAAAAGGCCCCGCCCGAAAGGGCGGGGAAAAAATTTATAGTAAACACAATGAAGAAGTACTCGTTGGAAAATTTACCGATAATGCTTGCGCGCTCTCCCGTCCGGAATAGCCGCGCCCGCTATCAGCGCGACAAGCACGACGCCAATCGCAATAGCGGAGTTACCGCCGGAAGCGGCAACCGCGACGTCGCCGCCGACCTCCGCCGCCATGGCGGTTTTCGGCGCGAGCAATACGAAGAAAAGCGCGATAATGACCACCGTTATGATAAGAATTGGAATGACGCGCAGCTTGCGCTCTCTGTGCCCGTACATAATATCGACCCTCTCCGTAAATCATTTTAACGGCTAACCGTTTACCTTACGCTATAATTCTACCAAAGCCGCGCGCGGAAAAAAACCTTGATTCAATTACATTTTGCGAAAGAATCCATTACAGACTGCGCAATAAAGTGCGCGGAAATGACATCAATAAACATTTTTGTAAACATTTCCGCAATCTACGCCTTTACTTGACAATCCCTACTCATATGTGATATAATACGCGCACAAAACAATAAGGAGGTACATGTTATGGGTTACAACTATTACTATGGCGGCTCCTCTGCTACAATCATCGCGGTGTGCGCCGTGCTCGGTCTAATCGGCGGGATTGTGCTGCTGTTCACGTTCCTGCCAAAGCGCAATGAGGGGCGGTATGACGGCTTCCTCGGCTGGCTGTACCAATTTCTGCATTTCAAAAAGCTGCTTGCCGAGGTAATCCTGCGCGTCCTGTACGTGATTTCCGCGTGCGTCATCACAATGGTCGCCGTCGGCAGCCTGATTGCGGGACAATTCGTTGCGTTCCTTGTCGTACTAATCGTCGGCAATGTCGCCTCGCGTCTCGGCTATGAGTTCATGCTCGTAATCCTCTTGATTTGCAAAAACACCGCGGACATCAGCGAAAAGCTAGGCGGCGCGTCGTCCTCAATCCCGTTCGCGGACCCGATTGACCCGATAGTTCCCCAGCCCGCGCCACCTCCGCCACCTCCCGCCCCCGCATCGGCTCCCGTACCCGTTCCGCCCGAACACAAATGCCCCACCTGCGGCGCGGAAGTGGACGCGGACGCGGCGTTCTGCCCGCAATGCGGCGCAAAGCTGAAGTAACCCGCAAGCAAGCAATAAGCAGCCCGTCAATCGGCGGGCTGTTCGCATTTTCGTCGGATTTTTCCCGTTACCACTTGAACTTGTTTTCGCATCGTGATAAAATAAAATAACTCCAAAACATAACGCGAAAGGACTTGATTCACATGAGCTATAAAATCACGCGAAAGAATGAAGCATATACTTACGAGGCGCCCGGTCACTTCGACGTGCGCACGACGCGTCTGCATGACGCGAAGGACGTGAACGACGGCGGCATCACAATGGGCTTGTCGCACTTCCTGCCCGGCGGCGGCTGCAACTACGGCGGTAACGCCAAGGAGACAATCTACTACATTGTCGAGGGGCAGATGTACCTTGAGAGCGAGCTGGACACGCCCGACGAGGTAAAGACGACGCTCTACGCCGGCGATTCCTATCACTGCGGACCCGGAACAAAGAAGTCCGTAGTCAACAACGGCACAGCGTCCGCGCAAATGCTCGTCGTACTCATCACGCCGCCCGCGCAGGCATAGCAACGAGTTTATAGGCACCCTGTCACATGTGTGATTGGGTGCCTATCGTGGTTTTATCAAAAATAATTTTGGAGGGAAAAGTTATGTCGCACGGCAGAGAAATTAAAATTTTCGCGGGCAACTCAAACATTCCGCTCGCGGAAAAAATCTGTAAGAGCATCAGCACAAAGCTCGGCGAATCGCTCGTTAAAACCTTTGAGGACGGGGAGGTTTCCGTTTCCCTGTTTGAAACTGTGCGCGGTCTGGACGTGTTCCTCATTCAGTCCACAAGCACGCCCGTAAACGACCACCTCATGGAGCTGCTGATAATGATTGACGCTTGCAAACGCGCGTCCGCGGGGCGCATCACCGCCGTAATCCCGTACTTCGGTTACGCGCGTCAGGACCGCAAGGCGAAGGCGCGCGACCCAATTTCCGCAAAGCTTGTCGCCAATTTGATTACCTCGGCGGGAGCCGACCGCGTGCTCACGATGGACCTGCACGCCGCTCAAATTCAAGGCTTTTTCGACATTCCGGTTGACAATTTGCTCGCCGCGCGCTTCTTCGCCGACCACTATATATCCAAATTCGGCACGGGGAATCCTGACTTTATCGTCGCCTCGCCCGACGTCGGCTCCGTCGCCCGCGCCCGCTCGTTTGCGGAGCGCATGGATATTGGTCTTGCAATCGTTGACAAGCAGCGCGAAAAGGCGAACGAATCCAAGGTCAAGAACGTAATCGGCGACGTAAAGGGCAAAAATGTCCTCCTGCTCGACGATATGGTGGACACGGCGGGCAGCCTGTGCGGCGCCGCAAAAGCCTTGCGCGACAAGGGCGCGCTCGATATTTACGCCTGCGCGACGCACGGAGTTCTCTCCGGCGCGGCAATCGACAACATCAACGCCAGCGTCCTGACGGAGCTGCTGCTCATGGATACAATTAGCCATAAAGCGGGGCGTAAGTGCGAAAAAATAAAATATCTTGAGTCCTCTACCATCTTTTCCGAGGCAATTACGCGGATTTACGAAGAAGTTTCCGTTTCGACGCTCTTTCGGTGACGCTCGATGCTGTTTCGCAGTAAAACCGTTGGGGTGCAATGGCTTGCCGTCTTTCTGGGCAACCCGGGCATACGATATGAGCACACGCGCCATAACGTCGGCTTTATGACGGCGGACGTGGTGGCAAAGCGGTGCCATGTGCGCATAGACCGCTTGAAATACAAGGCTCTGACCGCTTCGGTCAGCATAGGCGGAGCGAGTGTTCTGCTCATGAAACCGCAAACGTTTATGAACCTTTCGGGCGATTCAGTTCGCGCCGCAATGCAATTTTATAAGATACCGCTTGACCATGTACTTGTGGTGTCAGATGATGTGTCACTTCCGACGGGACGGCTGCGGATACGTCGCGACGGCAGCGCGGGAGGTCACAATGGGCTGAAAGACGTCATCGCCAAGTGCGGCGGCGAAACCTTTCCGCGCGTCAAAATCGGAATCGGCGCGCCGCCGCACCCCGAAATGGACATGGCGGATTGGGTGCTTTCCCCCTTCCGCGGCAAGGACTTGGAGGAAATACTGACCGTCTGCGACCGCGCCGCCGACGCGCTCGAGTGCCTGATTTCGGAGGGCGTGGAGCGCGCGATGAACAGGTACAACTCATGACCGAATATTTGTCGCCGACGGCATACGGCACCGCCGAGGTTACGGAAAAACGCTCGCGCTTCATCGGGCACATCATGCCCGTAACAACCGAAGCCGAAGCGCGTGACTTCATCGCGCGAATCAGCGCGCAGCACAGGGACGCGCGCCACAACTGTTGGTGCTACCTCTTGCGCGGCAACGACTTGTCGCGCTTTTCCGACGACGGAGAGCCATCGGGAACAGCGGGCGCGCCCATGCTCGAGACGCTGCGACGCGAAGGTGTTTGCAATGTTGTTTGCGTTGTGACGCGCTATTTCGGCGGCGTTCTGCTCGGACCCGGCGGGTTGGTGCGCGCATACACGGCGGCGGCAAAAGCCGCTCTGGCGCAAGCGTTTGTCGTGCGTTGCGTGGCGCGAAAGGTCGTCTCCGTTGCGGTGCCCTACGCGCTTATTGACCGCGTGAAGCATGAGATTTCGAGCTGCGGCGGCGACTTGAAAAGCGCGGAATACCTAGACGTTGCAACGCTTTTCGCGCTGTTTGACGACGAGGGCGCGGTGCGTTTCGCCACTCGCGTGCACGAGCTTACGGCGGGTTCCGTGAGCGCGGAGGTCGTCGGCGAGGAGATAATCGCGCTCGGTGACGGCAAATGAGGGCAATGTGCACAAAAATCCGCTTGAAAGGACTAGCAAACCGAATCGGTTTATTAATTGTAGGCGCAGTATTATGCTTGCTGATACAGACACCGATACGGTCGGTCGAAACCGTCAAATTGCCTATATTGATGTATCACCACATCGCGGAAACGGGCGACGGGGGGAGCACAATTTCGGCGGAAATGTTCAGGGCGCAGATGGAGGCGGTGGCGCGCGCGGGATTTTGCGCCGTGTTGCCCGAGGAGGTGCTCGCGTTCGTGAGGGACGGGAAACCCTTGCCGCGCAACGCTTTTATGATTACGTTTGACGACGGGTATTTTAGCAACTACGATTTGGCGTTTCCGATTTTGCGCGAGCGCGGACTGCGCGCGACGGTGTTCGCAATCGGAATCTCTTACGGGCGCAACGAGTACAAGGACACGGGTATTGCGATTACGCCGCACTTCGGCGCGCGGGAGGCGGGGGAGATGGTCGGCTCGGGAGTGTTCTCGATTCAGAGCCACACATACGATTTTCACCAATGGGAGGCGTTTGAAAGCGGAAAACCGATTCGGTCAAATATATTGCAATTACAGGGAGAAAGCGATGCGGATTACGCTGACGCGTTGCGGCGGGACTTTGAGATGAGCCGCGCGGTGATTGAAGTATCGACGGGGGAGCGGGTGATTGCGCTTGCGTACCCGGGAGGTGCGTGGGACGTTGCGGCGCAACGGGTTTTGCGCGATTGCGGGGTGCTGATGACGTTCACGACGGAGCCTGTGATGAACGAGCTTACGGTCGGCGATATGAGCGGATTGTTCGAGCTGGGACGGTTCGCGATAGGGGATAATGTTACGCCAGATGAGCTAGTTAAGCTGATTACGACATAAAAGAAACCGCCGTGATGGGCGGTTTCTTGCGATTTTCTTATACTTTTTGAAGAAAATCACATACTTTTTCACACTTTTCAGCGATTTTTCGCAAATGGTAAAAATTAGGCGAAAAAGGGTTACGATTTGCGTCTTACGAGGTATGTATTGAGCTTTTCTATAACGTCGGCAATGTCAATCGGCTTGCCGACGTGTCCGTTCATGCCGGAGGCAAGGCACCGCTCCACGTCCTCCCGAAATACGTTCGCGGTCATTGCGATTATCGGTATCGACTTGGCGCGCGGGAAATCGGACGCGCGGATTCGGCGCGTCGCTTCATAGCCGTCCATTTCGGGCATTTGCACGTCCATGAAAACCATGTCGTACAGCTCGGGCGAGGCGGAGAACAGCTCGACCGCTTCCGCGCCGTTCTCGGCGCAATCGACGATGATGTTTGTCGGCTCGAGCAATGTCACCACAATTTCGCGGTTAATTTCGATGTCCTCGGCGAGAATTATGCGCCGCCCCGTGAAATCGACGTTCTTGAAACGGTCGATGTCCGCGCCGTCGGTGCCGCCGTCAAAGCCTATGCACTCAATTATGCAGTCGGCGACGTTGGACGGGAAGAGCGGCTTCGGCAGGAATTTGTCAACGCCCGCGTTCTTCGCCTGCTCGGAAATATTGCTCCAATCGGTGGAGGAAATCATGATTACTACCGCGCTTTGGTGCTCGCTTTTGCGTATGCGCTGCGACAGCTCGATGCCGTCCATTTCCGGCATGGACCAGTCAACAAAGTAGAAGTCGTAGTGCCCGTTCTGCTCGACGAGCTTGAGCGCGTCCGCTCCGCTTATGGCGGAATCGCATTGCAGCCCAATCTGTTCGGCTATCGCGAGGAAGTCCTCCAGCACGTCCGCGTGGTCGTCCACGACGAGGGCGCGCGCTTTGGCGAGCGTGACTCCCGGGGCGAGCAGTCCGCCCCTGTTCGCGGCGTCGGAACCGCGCACAATACGCACCGTGAAAGCGAAGCGAGAGCCTTGCCCAAGTTCGGACTCAATCCAGATGTTGCCGCCCATTAGCTCGACAATTCGCTTGGAAATCGCAAGCCCCAGACCTGTGCCGCCAAACTTGCGGGAGGTGGAGCTGTCCGCCTGTTGGAATGAGGAGAAGAGCTTGCCCTGTTGCTCCTCGCTGATGCCGATGCCCGTGTCGGTGACGGAAATTTCGAGCGTGCACACGTTGTCCGTGAGGTCGGTCAGCGCGGCGTCTAACGTTATAGCGCCGTTTTCGGGGGTGAATTTTACGGCGTTTGAGAGCAGGTTCGCGATAACCTGCGACAGCCGCTGCTCGTCGCCGTTCAGCACGCGGGGAATTTCGGGGTCAAAGCGCACTTGCAGGTTCTGGTGCTTCTCGTCAACGCGGAAGTTTATGACGTTGACGACTTTTTTGAGCATTTTTTCAAAGACAAATTCGTCGGGCGACAGCTCCAGCTTGTTGGCTTCAATCTTCGACATGTCGAGAATGTCGTTGATAACGCCGAGCAGGTGGGTGGAAGCGTCCTGAATCTTGCCGAGACAGTAGTTTTTGCGCTCTATGTCCGCGGCGCGGGCGGCGATTGAGGTCATGCCGATGACGGCGTTTAACGGCGTGCGCATTTCGTGCGACATGTTGGCGAGGAAGTCGGACTTCGCGATGCTCGCGCGGATTGCTTCCTCGCGCGCTTTTTCGGCTTCGATGCGCGCGTGGGTAATATCGGTGGTGTCGAAGAAGAACGCCATTATGCCCTCGGCTTCGCCGGAGGTGGAGAGCATGGGCGTAACCTCAAACAAGTAGTGGCGAATGTTGCCCGAGTGGCTGAGGTCGATGTCCTGCTCAATCTCGACGCGGTGGTCGCCGTTCTGCGCGGCTGTGAACAGCTCGACCGCGACGGGGAGGAACTCTTCCGTTACGATGCCGGACAGCAGCTCTCGGTACGTCATGTTGCGTATTACGCTGAAGGACGGGTACCCGCAGGCGCGCAAAAACGAATCGCTCGTGAAAGCGATTTGCCCGCTCGCGTCGAATATGAGCACGAGGTCAACGCAGTTGGCGAGAAGCAGCCCCATGTATTTTTCAAGGCGGGACTTCTCGTCGTTCAATATCGTGCGGAGGTTGTCGTTAACCGCGGTGCGAACGGCGTTGCGGTGGTTGATGGTGCGCTCCTGCTGAAGCTCGCGCGTGAGACGCTTGTTCGAGAGCGTTAACTGCTTAATTTCGTCGCGCAGAGCGAGCAGCTCGCCTGTATTGTCTGTACCGGGCATAATGTCCTCCCTGTTTCGGGTTACTTTGTTTAGATTAGGCAGACGACAAATGTATCGTTATGTACGCGGTTTGAGAGTCTGCCGCCGGAATCCTTATCCGCGATGGGGCAAAGCTCTCCGCCCGAATATGTTAGGTGGTAGGAAATGCCGGCTTCGTCGAGTATGCCGCGAACCGCGTCCGCCTCGCGCTCCGGCTCGTACCCCATGCAGAGGTAACGACCGACGCAGGAGAACATCATCGCGTAACCGTAATTACCGTTGGCAATAGTGTCCTTCAGGACATTTTCGGTGGTTTGCACCACGTCGTCGCCGTCAATCTTGCCGATGTGAATTGACGAGCCGACGGGGATATTGCCGCCGCAGACGGCGGAACCGTCCGGGGTCAGGGCGAAAGCGACGCGGATAACGGGGAAGCTGCCGTCGTTATAGTCTATTACGAACGGGAAGGTGTTCATGCCCGTGAACATGTCGCCGTCGGCGGTTAGCAGCCCGACGCTTGCCAAATACTCGCGCGCGGACATTCCGTCTACCTCCTGCATTTGATTGCCGATTGAGGCGGTAACGAGCGCGCTGCGCTGCCCGATTTTTGCGGGCGGGATTGTGGCGATGGATATGCGCGGCTCTATGCTGCCGGCGAGAAGCGCGAACGCGTAACGCGTCTTATACGCGCTGCCGTTATGCAGGATTTGCGCAAATTCGTAGTCGTCGGTGTGGTCAACGGATATTGTGCCGAAATTCGGCACGCCGCCCGTAATCGCGTCAAACGTCGCGGCAAATTCGTCCCCGCCGACGTTCATGAGGAGAGGGGCAAAGCTAATCATGAGCTTGGGCTTTGAGGTCAGCCGAGCCGCCGCCGCGTCATACGCGGTCTTTAGCTTGTCGTAATCGTTGCTGTCCAAATCCTCCGACAAGCCGACGGATATTTCCATGTCGTCGCTCGTGATGACGGACAGGGTGAGCGACATGCAACCCTCCGAGCCTTGGTTATAGCTCGCAAGCGTTGTGGTGCCGATTACGTCAAACGGTAACGCCTTTGACAGCGCGGCGACAACGCCGGAATCTATGAACTCCGAGAAGCATGATATGAAGCCGACCGTATACTTTTGCAGTTTCCCGTCAAGCGAAAGTTGCGCCAACACCTCAGCGACGGCATCCTCTACGACGTCGATTTCGTTGGTATGTGCGGTGAAAGACTTTATCACGCGAAACCCTCCTTTAATATGCCGCGGCACGATTTTCATATACCTAGACAAACCTAGTATAACAGCATAATAATATGATGTCAATCGGCGGACGAGGAAAATATCGGGCGGGGCGGCGGGTGCGACGCGGGGAATCGGCGCGGATTTTTATTTTCCGAAAAAATTTCAAAATGTAGAGGTACAATAGATAAGTGAAAGACAAGCCGCGCCGAGTTTGGTAAAATGGTGAGTGAAGAGCAAACCATAACCGAACCGAAGGGAGCGACCTGTCATG
>JAISKH010000021.1 GCA_031261325.1 Oscillospiraceae bacterium | reverse complement strand
CAACAGGTCAAAAAAACAACAGTCTCGCTATAACAACATATATTCAGTCATACCCGAAAGTATGTAAGCACTAATTTAACATCAAAAGCTATATGACCGCGATTTGCAAAATATGCGCCTTTAGCCTTTCCAAACATTCGGCAAAGTCAAGCCGAACTTCTCTACCCAATATTCGTTGCACCGCAAGGTCAATCCCCATATTTACGGTACACACGAAAGTCGTCGCCATAAGCTCGGTGTCGAACGCATTCACAACTCCGCGCTCAACAAATTTGTCAAAAAACCCTTTATGCAGCGCAATGCTGTAATCCAGAAACGACTCGCAGAAGGTTTTCCCCGCAAGCGGATTGCTAACCTGTTCGTTAATGATAAGCGCGAAAGCGAACGCCGTAAAACCGTTTCGCATAAGCATCGGTTCTTCAAATATCGTGTTCACGGCGTTTTCAAAGTCGTCCTCATCGGCAATCGCGGCGGCAAGCCGCTCGTGATACAACCTGTATAACTGCACCGTATGCTCGACAACCGCGTTCCACAATACTTTTTTGCCGGAGAAATGTCTGTAAAGTGCGCCGTCGGTAACGCCCGCCGCCTTACCAATCATTTTTGTGGTCGTGCCGTCATATCCGCGCGTTGCGAACAAAATGGTCGCGTTCATCAGAATGCGCTCTTCCGTCGGGTGCTCGCATTCCCCGCCGTAGGGCAGGCTATATCGTTCCCCGAGAATGTCATAACTCGAAAAGTTCTTTCCGTTCAACCTCAAAACCACTTCCTTCGCGTCGGTATAATTTGCCGCAACAGAGAGCAGGCAACCATATTCACATACAGTATACAACAAGAATTTGCTTTTTTCAATAGGGAAAAAGCGCGAAACGCGTACAAATTTGAGTTACCTTTGCAAATTTCCGCGCTTGACAGAACCGTTCTTGATATGCTATTATTCAAGGAGATATTCAACGATAACAACAAAAAACTGCCCAATTTATGAATAGCGAGGAAAATACAAATGCTGGATTTTTATTCCGCCAGCGCGCGCTCCGCGAACGCGACACGCGCGGTTGACGAGTGTATGGACATTATATTCGGAGACGAAGCTCCGGTGGACGGCGGCATTTGGATATTCAATGCCGGAATCGGATTTGACGTCAAGAAGATTGCGACGGCTATTCGGCAAAAGGTTCCGCAAGCGCGAATATTGGGAACCACCTGCGGCGGCGTAATCGGGCGCGAGGGCGTCGGGGAAGTGCTGACCAGTATGGCGATTATGGGCATACAAGGTCCCGAAACGGAAGCGGCATACTCCAGCGTGTCGGGATTTACGGCTAATACCTCCTACGAAAAAGGTCTTGAACTTGCTAAGGGGCTAAAAGAAAAGCTGCCGGGCGTTACGGCGGCATATCTGCTCACGCCGGGACTTGATACCAATTCAGACGAAGTGCTCAAGGCGTTCAACGAAATCCTGCCCGATTTGATTATCTCCGGCGGGCTTTCCTCGGACAACTACAAGGGCATTTTCACGGAGCAATATGTGAACGGCGTATCCGGAAGCAGCGAAGCGTGGGTCGTCGGTTTCGCCGACGAAACGCTCCGTGTGGCAACCCGCGCCTGTCACGGGTTCAACGCCTACGGCGAGCCGATGACCGTAACCAAGGCTGAGAACAATATGATTATCGAGCTTGATAACGGTCCGGCGTGGGAAACGTATTCCGCGGTCTCCGGTCAGGCGGAGGAGTATCTCAAGAACGCGCTGCTCCAGGGCGGAATGGCAATAAAGCTGCAACCCGAGCTGGTTGAGGAATACGGAAGCGACTACCTGCTCCGTCTCGCCGTCGCGCACGAGGACGCACCCGACGTGATGTTCGTGTCCGCGACAATCAAAGAGGGCGAACAATACTATTTGACGACGCGAGACGAAAACCGCGTGTTTTCCGAGCAAGAAAAGGCGTTGGCGGCACTTCGCGAAGATATTTTGAGCCATTCCTCCGACGGGAAAGTCCACCCCGTTGCCGTCTTTCAGGCGGATTGCCTTGCGAGAGGTCGAACGCTATTCGGCAAGGTTCTGAAAGATGAAATCATCGAAATGATTCAGACGGCGCTGTCTGACGAGGGCGTTGTCCCGCCGTGGCTCGGCATGTACGGCTTCGGCGAATATTGCCCCTTGGGGAATAAGAACACATTCCATACATACACGACAACACTTCTCGTGTTATATCGTTAAAGCCATGCAAAAAGAACCAAAGGAGCTACAGCAGTATTCTATGGGAAACAGCGAAAAAGAAAAACAAGACGTTCGTGAATTGCGCCAGAAGCTTGACGCGCAGATTGACTTTTTCAACCTGATTCATCAATATGCGCAGGAGACGCTCTGTTCCTCCTCCCTGTCGGAGATGATGGATACAACGGCAGAGGGCGTTGTGGATATTTTTCAGGTGGAATTGGGCGTTATCCTGATTCTGAATGTCGCGGGCGACAAGCTCATTATTACGGGAAGCTGCAACTACGACGATAATCTCACAGAGATTTTAGTATCGGAAGATTGGATTAAAGGCTCGAACTTACTGAATTTCAAGCATTCTACAGTCACGGTGGAAACTCCGACGGAGGATTCCCCGCTGGCTGCTTTTGAGCTTGCGCACGCTATGTATTACCCGATATTTGACAACAATCACAAGTTGGAAGGGATTATTCTGGGCGGTATCAGCAAGGCAAAAGCGCGCATTTTTGACTACGAGCAAAAAGACGTAGTGTCCTCCTTCGCCGTGTACTGTCAGCAGATGAACGGGATTATCAACAACTTTTACGCCCTCGAAACAGCGCTCGAGGCGGTAAAAGTCAAGAAGCGGTTCCTCTCCAACTTGAATCACGAGATTCGCACCCCGCTCAACGCCATAATCGGAATGAACAGGATTGCGATGAACTCCCAAAAATCAGACGAAATTGCCCGTTGCGCGGCGCAAATTGACGTCTCGTCGCGCCAACTGCTGGGGCTGCTAAACGACGCGCTTGACATTTCCCAAATCGAAGACGGAAAATTGGCATTAGAGAACGCCCCGTTCGCGCTCAATGATGTGCTATACGAAATGATTACCGCCCAAACGGAGCACGCCGCGAAAAAAGATATATCCATAACGCTGCAAACCGACGCGGCGGATAATCTGAAAATTGTCGGGGATTCGCCGCGGCTCATACAAGCTCTAACCAATATCGTCTCCAACGCCGTCAAGTTTTCAAACCCGAACAGCGGCGTAACCGTCGATGTCCGCGTCGTATCGCGGGACAGCCAAGCGGTTTTCGTCAAGTTCGCGGTAATAGACCAAGGAATAGGCATGTCCGACGAGACGCTATCAGGAATCTTCTCGTCTTTCGTACAGGCGGACGACAGCATGTCCAAAAAATACGGCGGCATGGGACTGGGGCTGTCAATCAGCAAAAACATTGTTGAACTGATGGGCGGCACGATACAAGTAAAAAGCGCGGTCGGCGCGGGAACAACCGTCAGCTTCGACATTTGGTTTGAGCGCGACGCTTCAGATACGGCATCGGACAGCGGAATTGTCGCCACGGAAAGCATTGATTTTTCCCGAAAACACATATTAGTCGTTGACGATGTTGAAATAAACCGAGAAATTGTAGCCGCAATATTAGAAGATAGCGGAGCCACTCTGTCTTTCGCGGAGAACGGCACAGTCGCGCTGGAGATGTTCGCCGCGTCGGAGAATGGTTGCTTTGACTTAATTCTGATGGATATTCAAATGCCGATAATGGACGGAATGGAAGCCACTCGCGCCATTCGCGCCCTAGACCGAGAGGACGCAACCTCCGTGCCGATTCTCGCGTTGACGGCGAACGTGAGTAAGCACGACGTTCAAAACGTAATCAACGCCGGAATGAACGGACATATCGGAAAACCCATAGAATATGAAAGCGCAATGAGTTTAATCGGGCAATTTATAAAATAGTATATAACACGAAAATCAATGAAATAGCACAAAGCGACCGTCCCCGAATTAGGGGACGGTCGCTTTTTCGCGTTTCAACACAAAAAGCACCACGCGTCATCGCCAAAACTCGGAAGTGACTTCCGCCGATTTTTCGCACGCGAAGTCGGCAATTGCAGCCAACAAACGGAGTTAACCTTTGCGGTTTGGCGTTTTAATAAAAATATAATTTATTTCAAATTGCCTATTGACTCGCAAGTTGCTTCGTCCGCTAAAATTAAAACATAAATCGGGAGAACACCCCGATAATAAAGGAGGTAATACATATGAACGCAAAAATCGGAGAACATATCGCAGTTTAATCCGAACAGCTATTGGAACAAGAACAATCTCGAAGAAAGGAGAATTTCAAATGAAAATGGAAAATCATACACCAAGGAACAAGAACATGAGGAGATTATTTACGGGACTTTTTGCGGTGCTGCTCATCTTAAGCATCATATACGCACCCATGGTTCAAGCCCTTACCGGCACTCCATTCATCAACACCTACCCCAACCCGGCGGCTGGCGAACCCGAGATTCCGGTCAATAACGTACCACATGGTAGCGGACATCTTATGAAGGTCGTCTTTTTAGCGGTGTACTCTGATGGCGAGGTGCCCGCATATTGCCTGAACTACGACAAGACCGACCCGGGTTGGAACACAATAAGCGGCGAGTTCGACATAGCGAACACATACGACCCGGCGACTGTCACGGGGTTAAAGAGCCTACTCCTGCATGGCTATCCCTATGTGACGGGCGGGTTGAACGACAAGGTCGCCCAGCTTTTGACCCAATACGCGCTGTACACTTATCTGCACGACCAAGGCTATGCCTCTTCCAGCGGCGGAGTCGGATACCCATGGCCGTACAGCCAAACAGAAATGTCTTCAAAGCTCACCTCTGCAAGTTACACCTCTGCCATGGTCAACTACTTTAACGCGGTAGTAGATGCCGGAAAGCACCCCAGCTTCCCCAATTTCCAAATCGACGTTACCCCGTCTGAGTTGACTCTGACAAATGACGGCAGCGCATACGTTGGTACCGTAACCATCAAACTCACCGATTTGACGAGCTACACTATCGACAAAAGTAAGCTACCTCTCGGCGTTGACTACACAGGATATACCGGCAAAGACGGCGACATACTGACATTCAATGTTCCGCTGAGCTACGCGGGAAATACGCTGCCGTTGAACGACCTGTTCCATGGACATGACGCGCGCGCCGATGCTACTCTGCACGCCTATAAACAGCTAGAGTCGTACCAGCAGGACCTACTGGTTATCATTTCCGACCCCGATGCGGTGGCTGTCGCCGCAGGGCTGACCCTAAAGGCGCCGAACGACGAAAATCCCACACCTACCCCGTCAGAGACCCCGATAGAAACCCCAACCCCATCGCCGGGCGAGACCCCGTCGCAACCCCCGACAGAAACGCCAACCCCGTCGCCGGGTGAGACCCCATCGCAACCCCCAATAGAAACTCCACCCCCATCGCCGGGTGAGACGCCGTCGCAACCCCCGACAGAAACCCCAGCCCCATCGCCGGGTGAGACTCCATCGCAACCCCCGATTGAAACTCCAACCCCATCGCCGGGTGAGACACCATCGCAACCCCCGACAGAAACCCCAACCCCATCGCCGGGCGAGACCCCATCGCAACCCCCGACAGGAACCCCAGCCCCATCGCCGGGCGAAACACCGTCGCAACCCCCGATAGAAACTCCAAGTCCATCACCCACGCCGACACCCACGCCATACATACCGCCGTATTCGTTGCCACCGGCAACGTCGCAGACACCGCCACCGAGCGTCTCGCCGACACCGAGCGCACCGCCGACTTCGGAGTCGCCAAGCGCGCCGCCCACCTCGGCACCGCCGATGACACAGACACCGCCGCCGTCCACGACGACGCCACCCTCGGCTCCGCCGTCCGCGGCACCGGTACCTACGCCGCCGAGCACTCCGAACACGCCGACGACGGAGCAACCGCCCGTCCCGAATATTCCGGGCGACAAGGTCGTCCCGAGCGATGACGGGTACATAGAGTTTGACGAGGACGGCACGCCGAAGGGCGAATGGCATTGGGATGACAACACCGGCGAGTGGATTTACGACGAGTACCCGCCGCTCGGTGAAATGCCACGGACAGGCGACGCAGGCGTTGCAGTCTACGTCCCGCTCCTGCTCGGCAGCGTCGTAACACTCGTAATCGTCGCTCTGACCGACAAAAAGAAATCAGGAACAGCGAAATAACGCGACAAAATACAGCAATAGAAAAGTCCGCCATAACGGCGGACTTTTCGATATAAAATCCCCTACACCCGCGCAACGCCCGAATCCCGCGCCGCCTCATCATACGCGCATTGCGCCGAAGTATAGTCGCCTATAATCCCAGCAACTGCTTTTTCTTTGCGTCAAACTCCTCTTGCGTGATAACGCCGCCGTCCAACAAGTCCTTATACTTAGCTAATTCATCAGCCGTGCTTAATTGCGGTGCAACTGTAGCTGCCAACTCGCTTTGCTGTTGCGCAGCGAGTAATTGTGTCAGAGTGGACTGCAGCGCCGTTATTTGTTCAGTAGGAATTTCGCCGTTATTAAAGACTTCCTTTGCTAATTTCTTGCCATCATTGTCTAATATTCCCGCGTTATTTATACGACCTTTTGAATCCATACAGTGCAATCGCAATCTGTGTGGCAATTCTGCTGTTTCTGTACCACCACTCATTATGTTATGAACAGAAAACGGGGAAAACAATCGGACTTCTATACGCGGTCTACTAAAATCCTTTGTACTGATAATCAAATTTACGCCGGTTATTGTGGTTTTTGTTTTGACTTTTCCGCTAGTGGCAGCACTACCTATAATCGAGCCAACCGTTCCGCCAAGCAATCCGCCAACTAAGGCTCCACCGAATCCTCCGCTTACTTTTGTTTCTTCTTCACCTTCAACATCAAAATCAAAGTCGGTGATTTGGCTGATATGCAAAACTTCCAATCTTTCTCTCTGTTCAGGGCTGCCTTTCAATATGAAATTTCCCTTAACAGCCGGAACAGGAGGATAGTAGACCGCTAAATAACCGTTTGAGGACACAGCAATCTGTGTGTACAACCCTTCAAACTGTTTGACATCTTGAATACCACCGTGCGCTTTAATAAGATTCTCATAGCCGCTCACTTTAGACGTAACCAAATCGGTCGAGGTCGTGCCGGACTGCTCTTGCTGCTGGCTTTTGCCACAAACCGTGCAAAAAGCTGAACCGTCAGGGATTTTCTTGCTGCAATGAATACATAACATACTTTTTCCCTCTTTCAAATAAATAACTTGCAAAAAGTATACCTTTTGACACCGACTAAATTTACCCGTATATGGTGCAAATTCCAATCAATAATGATGATTTTTGACTGAAAACGAAAATATTTCTTGACACCATAAACAATTCACGATAAAATATCTGCAAGCAGAAAGCTATCAAAAGGTATACCTTTTGATAGCCTAAATATTCACCCGTCAGCCCCCCCTCAAATACAAAAAGAACGCGGCTTGAATCAAGCCGCGTTCTTTTTGTGTCTCCCCTACACCCGCGCAACGCCCGAATCCCGCGCCGCCTGCGCGACAGCCGCCGCAACGGCGGGACCCACGCGCGGGTCAAACGCCTCAGGAATGATGTACTCGCGCGTCAGCCGCTCCCGCGCAAGCCCGAACAGCGCGCGCGCCGCCGCAATTTTCATCGCGTCGTTAATATCCGAAGCGCGCACGTCAAGCGCGCCGCGAAAAATCCCCGGGAACGCGAGCACGTTGTTAATCTGGTTCGGGAAGTCGCTCCTCCCCGTGCCGACAATCGCCGCTCCCGCCGCGAGCGCAACGTCGGGCAAAATCTCCGGCATCGGGTTCGCCATCGGGAACAGAATCGGCTCCGCCGCCATGCTCCGCACCATCTCCGCCGTCACAGCACCCGGCGCGGAAACGCCGATAAACACATCCGCGCCAGCGATAACGTCCGCCAGCGAGCCGCGCCGCTTCTCCGCGTTGGACAGCCGCGCAATCTCCGCCTTTGCGGCATTCAGCCCCGCGCGCCCGTCATAAATCGCGCCCTCGCGGTCGCACATCACGACGTTTTTCAGCCCGAGCGACAGCAGCAGCTTGATAATCGCAATCCCCGCCGCGCCCGCGCCGCTCGTCACAACGCGCACGTCCTCAATCCGCCGCCCCGTCAGCTCAAGCGCGCCGAGCAACGCCGCGAGCACGACGACGGCGGTTCCGTGCTGGTCGTCGTGGAAAATCGGAATGTCGCACCGCTCCTTCAACTTGCGCTCAATCTCGAAGCATCGCGGCGCGGCAATGTCCTCCAAATTTATCCCGCCGAACGAACCCGCAAGCAGCGCGACGGTGTTCACAATCTCGTCCACGTCCTTGGAGCGCACGCAGAGCGGCACCGCATCAACCCCGCCGAACGCCTTGAACAGCACGCACTTGCCCTCCATAACGGGCATACCCGCCTCGGGACCGATGTCGCCCAAGCCGAGCACAGCCGTCCCGTCCGTCACGACGGCGACGAGGTTGTGCCGCCCCGTCAGCTCCCAGCTCTTGTCAGTGTCGCGCTGAATCTCAAGGCACGGCGCGGCGACCCCCGGCGTGTAAGCAAGCGACAGCGCGTCGCGCGAATTGACCTCCATCTTAGGCACAATATCCAGCTTCCCGCCCCACTCATAGTGCAGGCGCAGCGATTCGGCAGCGTAATCCATGCGTAACCCTCCGTAATAAAATGATGTAGGTATTATACATCACCGCACCCCGATTCACAAGCCACGATTTACCCACTCGCCCGAGCGCGCACATATCATTTATTCACAGCACTAATAACCGATTTGGTTACACTACTAACCGATTCGGTCAGCACGTTCCGTTTAACGTCTACACTCCGCGCTCCCGAAACAAATCCAAGTATCACTTGATAATCCAACAACAAATTGATGATTGTTTTTCCCCTCCCCACCTGTTACACTTAAGTCACACCGGTGAATAACACATTAGGAGGTCACATCATGAACGTCAACCTCGGCGATAAAATCCGCGAGCTGCGCCGCCGTGACGGTCGGACGCAGGAACACCTTGCCGACGCGCTCGGCATATCCTCGCAAGCCGTCTCGCGTTGGGAATCGGGCGGCGGCTACCCCGACATCGAAGCTCTGCCCGCCATAGCCAACTACTTCGGCGTTTCAATCGACGAGCTTTTCGGCTACGACAACGACCGCGAGGAGCGCATTCGCGCCCTGCTCGCCGAGGTGGACGACAAGTTCCTGCGCCACCTGCAGCTGCACGAAATGTTGCCGCGACTGCGCGAAGCGGCGGCGGAGTTCCCGACGTGCGAACCGATACGCCTGCGGCTTGCGCGCGCAATTTACCAGTCCGCCGGTCTATACGTCTACAAACCGGGCGAGGACATTCCGAGCGAAGCGGAGCTGCTCGAGTCCACGGCGAGCATGAAGAGCGAAGCCGTAAATCTGCTCGAAACGCTCTACGCCGACACGCGCGACGGCGAGATACGCCGTAAAGCGGCGGAACAGCTCGTCTACATCTACGGCTACGGCGGCAACACCGCGCGGGCGCTGGAAATCGCGGAGCAATTCGAGCCGCTCGAAACCTGCCGCGAACAAATGCTAATCGCCACGTCGCAGGGCGAGGAAAAGGAACGCCTAATCGGCGGAGTTCTCCTGCGTCTCGCGGGCTGGGTCAGCTCACTGATACCGCGTCAGCTAATCCTCCGCCCGTCGAACTTCGAGGGCGAGGGCGACTCCCTGCTCGCAATCCAAAAGGTGCTCGGCGCAATCGACTTCCTGAAGCTAATCTGCGACGACGACAACTTCGGCTATCAGCACGCGAACCTCGGCGACCTCTACGAGTGGCTGTCGCACCTCTACTGGCGGCGCGGCGACAAGGACGCGGCGTTCGACTGCCTTGACAAGGCTCTGCACCACATCACCGAATTCGTAAAGCTCGGGCGCACGGGCGAGCACCGCTACACCGCCCCGCTCTGCGACCTCGTGACGGAGAACACGGACACGTGGGACGCGATGGACGCGGCGCTCGACGCGCTGCCCGGCGGCTGGCCCATGTGGACGTCCCCGCCGTATGCCGACGCGCTCGGCGAAATAAGCCAAGACCCCCGCTGGGAAGAATGGCTCGCCCGCTGGCGCGCCACCCGCGACGAAGTAAAGGCACAAAAATCCCCCAAATAAACCGCAAGCAATACGCGCAAGAATCCGAACCGCAACGGATTCTTGCGCGTATCATTTCAAATTGCCGTCAAAATTGACTTAAATTGTAATACATGATACAATATAATTATATTTGAAGTGGAGGACAGAATGAAATCGCCGTTGGCGACGCCGAAAGGCGAGAAAGAAGTCAATATGAAAACGCGTAAGCTCCTAACAGTAGTGTGCCTTGTCCTGTGTCTCGCGCTCATCGCCGCGTGCGCGCCCGCCGACAAGCCCGCAAGCCCGTCGCCCAATGTAACCAGCTCCCCCGCCCCGGAAATCCCGCTTCCCGACTTCGCGCAAGAAGATATAGCGGCGGTACGCGCGGTAGTGGACGCGTATTTCCTCGCGCTGACGGAGGGCGACGCAGATGCGTTGTGGGCGACGCGCCACGGCGGGAAACCGTCAAACGCGGCTCCTGCCGCAACAGGTGTCGTCTTTACGCTAAACAATGCGTGGTTTGACGCGCAAGACCACGAGCGGCGGGAATTTATGCTGACAGGCGGCGGCTCAAGCGGTCTTTGGGAGATTGAAAACGTCATCGTGTTCCGCTGCGATTTTACCGTGACGTTCGGGGAGAACGCGACCAATACAGGCGCGTGGGAAGAAATGGATTACGGCGATTATATACTCATATTAACGCGTGAAGATACAAGCTCGCCGTGGCTCATCGCCGATAGCGGCTATTAAGACACTACATAACCCCCAAAAAAACAACCCGCTCAAGCGGGTTGTTTTTTTATGCAACATTCTACAATAAGCCCCTACTTCACCGCACCGAGCCGCCGCGTCATCAACTCCTGGTTCGACGCGTAGTGCAGCGCGCTCTCTTTCGTAATCCGCCCCTCCTGCACAAGCCGCAGCAGGTTCGCGTCCATCGCAATCATGCCCTCCGCCGCGCCGGAAGCGATAGCGGAGTCAATCTGGTGCACCTTGGACTCGCGAATCATCGTCCGAATAGCGGTGTTGTTGTTCATCAGCTCGAACGCCGGCACAAGCCCCCCGTCAATCGTCGGAATAAGCTGCTGCGAGATAACGGTTTGCAGCAGCATCGACAGCTGCACGCGCACCTGCTGCTGCTGTGACGGCGGGAATATGTCGATAATGCGGTCAACCGTGTCCGCCGCGCCGACGGTATGCAGCGTCGAAATGACGAGGTGCCCCGTCTCCGCCGCCGTCATAACGGTCTGAATCGTGTCAAAGTCGCGCATCTCGCCGACGAGAATAACATCGGGCGCTTGCCGCAAGCACGCGCGCAGCGCACTAACGTAGCTCGAAGTGTCGAGCGACACCTCGCGCTGACTGATAATGCTCTGGTTGTTGCGGTGCAGGTACTCAATCGGGTCCTCAAGCGTGATGATATGCCCGTTGCGCGTCTTATTGATGTGGTCAATCATGCAGGCAAGCGTCGTGGACTTGCCGCTGCCCGCGGGGCCCGTCACAAGCACAAGCCCGGAGGACTTGTCCCCCGAAGTAATCACGCGGTCGGGCACGCCCAGCGTCTTATAGTCCGGAATACCGAATGATATAACCCTGATAACGGAAGCGAGCGAGCCGCGCTGCTTATATATGTTCGCGCGGAACCGCGACAACCCCGGCAGGGAGAACGCAAAGTCGTCGTCCCCCGATTTCAGAACCGCCGTAACGTCGCGCTTCGCCAACTCGTAAATGTGCCGCACAAGCTCTTCGGCGAGGTCGGGCAAAATCATCTCGTCGTCCTGCGGCGTGATTTTCCCGTGCAATTTGTAAGCGACAGGCGCGCCGGCGACAATGAATACATCGGTTACGCCCTGCTCAACCGCTGTTTTGAGTATTTCTTCTACTGAACGCAAAGGTGATTCCCCCTATAATGCAAGTAATTTTCTAAATAAATCTCTCGCTCATCGCGGCGTCGCGCATGTAAGTATACTCGTCCCCGTCGCAGCCCTCAAGTATGATAACTTCCGAGTTCCAAGACTTCACGCCCCAGTAAATATCACCGCCCTGCGTGATGTTGCAAACGCCCGCCGTGAACAAACTCTCGTCAATCTCGCGGTCATAAACCTTTTCCCAACCGAGGTTGCAGAACTTTTGGCACCACGGCTCGCTGTTGTCGCCGTAGTTGCGTATGCGGAAATACTGGTTGCCGCCGACCATGCCGCCGTTAGCCGGAATACTAATCGACGCGCCGCAGTAAATGTTGTCCATCTCCGTCCCGATTTGGCACACGTACTCAATGCCGCACGTCACGCACGTGAACAGCAACCCGCTGTGCCACGAGGAAAATTTGGAGCCCTGCCGCCATGTCCGCAGGCACTCCCGCGTGTTCGTCCCGTCATAGTACGGCAACGCCTCAATACCGCCCTCCGCAAGCGCAAACGTCTCAATCCGCTCAAGCCCCTCAAGCGCGCTCTCGTCGAACACCGCGCGGCTCTCAATAACCCGCTTAAACTCCGCGTCGTTACCAAGCGCCACCCGCAGCTCACTCTCAAAAGCGTACCGCGTCACAAGCGTAGCAGCCTCAACCTCACAAAGCGCAATCACTCGCCGAGCGTCACCATCGCGCACATACAACCGAACCCCGAAGTTCCCCGAAACATCACGGTACAACTCATAAACAAACTCCTCCGTAACCAAAACCTCACGGCTCCCCGACCCATAAACCCCAAGCTCCAAAACGTAACCCCCATCCCAATTGTCAATTGTTAATTGTTCGTCAGTTTCCGTCCCAGACATTGAAGTCGTCGTCCGCGTTCCAACTGCCGGACTCGATGATTTTCCATTTCTGAACGGTAATCTCACCGTTCGCGTCGCGCAGGGCAACGTCCAGCGACTGGTGCTCGTCAATCTTCACCAAATAGCTGTAGATATAAACGTCGTCGCCGCCCGAGGTAATGTCCACAAGCGACAAGTCGCCCGCCTGAACGCCCTCATAAATCGCGCTCGCCTCAAGGTCAGCGGCATAGTAATCCGTAACAACGTCCGCCGCGCGCTGCGCCAGCCGCAATTGCGAGCTGGACGACAGCAAAGACAGCGCGGACAGCACCGTAAGCGCAAGCACCACAAACAGCATAATGATGGACGCCGAACCGATGTTCAGCCCCATTGAGCGTTTTTCTTTCACGTCAGCTCACCGCCTTTACTTTTAGCGAGTAAATCGAATCGCCCGTGCCCGACTCGTACACATCAATCGTCAGCACGTTGCCGTCCGTCTCCGTCAGGTACATGCGGAACTTGTCCGTCTCCGCGTTCGCCGCGACCTGTTGCCAGTCCTTGTCAAACGCGACAATGTACCGCTCGGTATCCATGTCAACGCTTACGCCGCCAAAGGATTCCGCCGTCACCGCAAGGTCGTTGCGCGCCTTGTAAAGCTCCGCCGCGCTGGACGCGAAGAATACGCTTTTACTAAGCGCGTCGCTCCTGTGCGACTGTCGGCTCGCCAAGCTGAAAGCCTGAATACAAATCGCGGCGCAGAACGCGAACAGCAGCAGCGCGATAATCAGCTCAACGAGGAATAAACTCGTCTTTGTTCCCGAACCGCCTTTCATTCGACCGCCCCCCAATTCCTAAGCGCGATGTATGTCTCCGCGTGTCCGCCGCCCGTGCCGATGCATGAGATTTTGACAACGCCGTCCTCCAAGCCGAAGGACAAGCCCTGAACCTGCAAAATCTCAAAGCCGTATTGCGGCACGAAGTCATAGCCCCGCTCCGCGAAAAGCTCGCGCACATAGCCCGGCTCGTCGTCCGTCTCGTCCTCGTCGTAGAAGTATATCGCGGTGACAAACTCCCGCTCGTCGATAAACTCCGTCATGTAAATCCCCGGCGTGCCGTTAACGTCGCCCAGATACACGGTACCCGTCGCGTCGTCAAAGTGCCGCAGCTTCATTGTCAGGTAACTGATGCACGTGTCCTCCGAGAAGTGGTTCTCGGACGTATCGCGCACGCGCTGATAAGCCCCCGCGCCCATCATGAGCACGAGCAGCATAGACAGCGCGAACGCGCAAAAAAGTATCAATGCGAAAACGGCGTCAGCCGTGTGTATGTAGCGTTTCAACGGCTATCCTCACCTTTCCAGAACGTCGAAGTTCGGCATGATGTTGGACGCGAACACGTTATAGTGCACGATAAATTTCGTCTCGTCCACACGAACGCCGTAATAATTCTTCATGTAATCAAGGCTCTCGGGGTAGCTCCCCTCCATCGCGTAGCACGTTACCATCGCGCGGCGAATACTGTCGCCCAGCATACGCTTCTGCTCCGTCCGACTTGAGTCCTCTGTTGAGGACAGCCCGCGGAACACGATAAGTACAATCGCGATAAGCATGACAAGCCCAAGCCCGTATCCTTTAATTACGTTGATTAGCGTGCGTCCCGAATCCTTACTCATACCGCAACCCCGCTAAATCGCCGACATGATGCTCGCGAGCGGCAGCATAACGGACAGCAGCAGCAAACCGACAAGCACGGACATGATGATAACAAGCGTCGGCTCAATCTTACCGATAAACGCCTCAAGCTTTGTGTTCGCCTCTTCGCCGCTGCGGCTTGCAATCTCCTCCATAACTGTGTCGGACGCGCCCGTGCGCACGCCGATTGACAGCATACGGTTATACAGCATCGGGAATATCCCCGTATCCGCGACGCATTGCGCGAATGACACGCCAAGCCCCGCCTGCGCCGCAACCTCAGTAATACGCGCCGAAGCCGCCTTGTCCTCGGTCAGCCGCGCCGCCATGGTCAGAGCCTCATCGGTGTCCATACCGGAAGAGAGCGTCATCGACAGAATACTGGAAAACCGCGCCGTCAGCATGGACGCGCCGAGACTGCCGCCCATAAAGAGCTTCTTGAAAACGAACGCGACCTGACGGCGGAACACGATGCACAGCACCGCGACGACCGCGACGACGATAACGATTGGCACCCAACTCGCGCGCAGCCAATTGCCGAAGTTCAGCGCGACCATCGCAACGCCCGACATCTCGGCGTTCAGCTGCTTGTACACATCATAGAATATCGGCAGAATCTTAACGACGAACACGACGAGCACCAGCAGCAGCACCGCAAGCAGCATAACCGGATATGTAACCGCGCTGCGGATACTCTTCTTAATGTTCTCCTGCCTGTCATAGTACCGCGAGAGTGACAGCAGCGTGTCGTCCAGCTTACCCGTCTTTTCGCCGACCTCCACCATGTCAATCATGTAGTCCGGGAAAGCCGCGCTCTTGCGCAGAGCCGCGGACAGCGTTTCGCCCATCTCCAGCTCGCCCGTAACGACGGCGACGCGCTCGCGCAGGGACGAATCGGTCTCCTCCTCTTGGAACATGGACACACCCTCCGGTATTGCGATGCCAGCCTGCATCGCAAGATGCAGCGACATGCAGAAAGAAGATGTGTATTGCAGGGAAAATTGTTTCATATTCACTACCCCTTACCAAATATTTTTGCGATTATTTTGCGATACTTTTGCGAAAATTCTTGCGTTAATTTCGGCGATTTTCTTTGCGTTAATCATCTATCTAAAGGCACTAAATGCCGAGTATCCGCGTGTCACATACCGTAAAATGACGTGCCGAACCCGCGTTGTCTATATGATAACGCGGGTTCGGCTGCTTCGCAACAGAATCTTTTAATAATAGTACTTCGCGGCATAGTTCTTGCCGTCGCCGATGTACTTCATAACTTCCTCGCTCTGCTTGCCCGTATTGGCGAACGTCGGGTCCATCAACTTCCATGTCTTGCCGTCGAACTGAATCATGGCGTCAACCCAACCGTCCTCCTTGGTGTAAACGTTAATCCAAGCGTGGTAAACCTCGCCCGCGTAACCGACGACGAGACGGCACGGAATCTTCTGGCTGCGCAGCATCGCGGTCATCAGCGCGGCATAGTCAAAGCAAATGCCCTTCTTGGAAGCGAGAATCTTGTCAACCTCCGGCAGATAACCGGACTGCACATTCGCCGCTTTGTCCTTGTCATAGGAGAAGTCTTTTATAATGTAGTCATAGATAGCCGTGATTTTCTCAAGGTCAGTTTTCTTGTCCTTAACGAGCGTCGCCGCCTGCGCAACGGTGCTGCTCTTGTCGGAGTAACTGACGTACTGGTTAGAGACAAGGAACGGCGCGTATTGGTCCTTCAGCTTAACGTCAAAGCTCGTGTTGAAGGACGACGCGTACTTGGAGCCTGTCGTGTTCGTGTAAACGCCGACCGTGTAGTTGCCGTCACCCTCGGACAGCGGGAAAACCTCAATGTCGCCCTTGTTGTTAAGGTTATATGTGTACTGCTTCTTGTTCTGGTCCGTAATCAGAACCTTAATCTTGGAAGAGCCGCCGCCCGTGTAGGCAATCTTGATGAATCCGTCCGACGTGTTTGTAACGTCAACCTTCGCCTTGTCATTGCTGAGGATAATGGGGTCCGCCGCGAACGCAACCGTTGATAACAGCGCGAGCATCACAGCCGCCAAGAGCATCGAAACCAATCTTTTTTTCATAGTTGCACCTCCATAAATGCTTGACCGCCTATCGGGGGCGGCGCCCGAACTCAATCAAATAAACCTTATACCTACGTTAATGTTACCTATTATAATGTGCAATTTGGTTTTTATCAACAACACAACCGCGTTCTTTAATGACTTTTCAATTACGATTAGTTACAAGTCGATACAATCATGTCATCGTTTAGCCTCTTCCGCACATTTCAAACCGCGTTCATCATAGCCTCGCTTCGTCACCCGTTCCTTTCCGTCGCCCCCGACATTTCCGTTCTCGTTTCATTTATTTACCGAGTATGGTCAAAGTATAGATTACATTTAACGATTTGTCAAGCGTTTTTTCAAAAAATTTGAAACTTTTTTATTTCCCGCCCCGAAAGCCCCCTCCCGCCCCCGCAAAACCGCCCAACCGTGCCAATTACTTCGCCCCCTTGAAATGTACCGTCGCGCGTTATATAATAGTATACACGGTTCCCCGCGCGCTTGGTGCGAACCGCAAGAACGAAAAATACACGAGGTACATAATGAAGAAGAAACTCATATCCCTGCTCCTCTGCGCCGCAATCCTGCTCTCCACTACCGTGGTCGCTCTCGCCGCCGATGTCGGCAGCCTGACGAATCTTGTCGCCGTCCGCGAGTATGACGGGCGTTTCGCCGACGTAGCCCCGTCGCAATGGTTTTACGACACGGTGACGCACACCTACGCGCTCGGACTGCTTGAGGGCAAGTCCTCCGCCGCTTTCGACCCCGAGGGTCAGCTAACCGTGGCGGAAGCCATAACCCTAGCCGTCCGCCTGAATCTCGCATACTACAACGAAAACGACGCGCCCGCCCCGCAAAACGGCGAAGCGTGGTACGCGCCCTACGAACGCGTCGCGGAAGAGCGCGGCATACTCGGCGCAACCGACCTCCGCTTTCGCGACATGGACGCGGCGATTACCCGCGCCGACTTCGCCCGCATCTTCGCCCTTGCCTTACCTGAGGAAGCGCTCACGCCCGTCAACCGCGTCGAGTTCGGCGCGATACCCGACGTTGCCGAGAACTACAGCTACGGCGCGGCGGTGTACGCCCTATATCGCGCGGGAATCCTGACAGGCAGCGACTCGCGCGGCTCATTCCTCCCCTCGCTCACCATAACGCGCGCCGAAGCCGCAACGATAACCGCCCGCATGGCAAGCGGCGCGCTCCGCCGCGACCTCACGTTCCTATTGCCGCTCAACGCGGAGGAAATCTACGCCAAAAGCTCACCCGCCGTATTCCACCTTGAAATGTTCGACGAGGACGAATTGTTCATCGGCTCCGGCAGCGGCTTCTTCATCTCCGAAACAGGACTCGCCGTCACGAACTGCCACGTCATCGCCGACGTCGTTTCCGCGAAAATCCTCATGATGAACGGCGAAATTCACGACGTGACGGGTATCTACGACCTCGCCCTGAAAACCGACTGCGCCCTCATTCAAATCTCCCCCGAGCAAAGCTACGAAGGTCCCGCAAACGAGAGCTTCCCCTACCTCGAACTCGGCGACTCGTCAAGCCTCATCACAGGCTCCACAATCTACACAATCGGCAGCCCGTTCGGGCTGAACAGCACGCTCACGCGCGGCATCATCTCAACCTCGCTCCGCAGCATCAACGGGCAGGAGTTCGTCCAAATCGACGCGCCCATCTCCCCCGGCTCCAGCGGCGGCGCGTTGCTCAACGTCTACGGACAGGCAATCGGCATCACAAGCGCGGCATTCACCGGCGGGCAAAGCCTAAACCTCGCCATGCCAATCAACGTGCTCAACGCGCTCAAGCGCGACACGCTCCACGACCTCGGCTCCTACTCACCCGCGGGTCTTGAGTACTACGAGGGCTTCTTCCCCGCGCCCGATTTCGGCGTGTTCGCGAACGTCGATTTCGTAATCTCCAAGCTCGAGGAGGGCGGCATATCCTACTACTACCGCGTTGACGAGCTGCAAAAGCCCGTCGAAGAGCTTGAAGCCGAGTACATCGAGCTGCTCGACCTAAGCATGTTCATCTACTACACAAGCATGGAATACCAAGGGCGGGAGGTTGACGTGTACATCAACCCAATCTACAACGTACTCGTTCTCCCCATCGGCATAGTCGTCGAGCAGGGCGCGGAGCACTACAAAATTCAGCTCGTACATTTATAATGTCTGTCCGCATGAAATTCCCAAAATCGCGCACCATAAACCCCGAGGTGTTGCGAATTGAAAATGACCAATAAAGAATACGGCGATTACGTCGCCGCGAAGTCTCCGCCGTCTAGGGTGGGCGCGAATCTCGTCAGGGCGTTTCTCGTCGGCGGCGCAATCTGCTGCGTCGGGCAAGTGATACGAACGGGTTACGCGGGCGCGGGCTTGTCCAAGGAGCTTGCCGCCGCCGCCACCAGCGTTACGCTCGTATTCCTCGGCGCGCTGCTCACAGGGCTGAAAGTGTACGACCGCATCGCGAAGTTCGCGGGAGCGGGCACACTCGTGCCCATAACGGGCTTCGCCAACTCCGTCGTCGCCCCCGCGCTTGAGTTCAAGACCGAGGGCTACGTCACGGGCACGGCGGCAAAGATGTTCATCATCGCGGGACCCGTCCTGGTTTTCGGCGTGTCCGCGTCGGTGCTATACGGAATAATTTACTGCCTATCGACGCGCTAGACGGAACTCCCCCGCCGCAAGCCCTGCCCGTTACAAACGGCGGGGCTTGCCCCATTTAGCGTAACGTACAATTTTTGACCGCCGCGAAAAGTTAATTTCTCAACATTTTGTCTAAAAACAACAAACAGAGGGCGTTTATTTTATCAATATTGGCGAAAGTGGCTGATTTGCCAAACCTTACTATTGACATTTTCTCTAAAAAGGTTAAAATAGACGTATCAACCGCGAGATATTAGAAACGCAAAAGACCCAAAAATTATTTAGGAGGAAAATCAATGAAAAAGGTACTCGCACTCGCCATCGTCATCGTAATGATGCTGGCACTCGCAACCGTCGCGTCCGCAGCTTACGAGAAGCCCGCAGACTTGGCGTCTTACCTGCCGTTCGATGATGGCACAGCGTTCGGCGGCGCCGCAAGCGCAACCGGTGGTCTTTGGTCTGGCAGACCCGCAGGCGCGTATGACCCCACGCTCGACACTCTTTCAATCCCTGATGAAGCATATGTTTACACAACCGCCGGTGCAGCGGCACCGTCCTCAATCGCTGGCTACACCAAGGTAAGTGACATTGGTTCGCTCGCGGCTGGTGAGTGGGCACTCTATGAGTACGAGTCTGTTTATGGCCCCACAGGCTACATCATTCTCGTCCCCGCTTCTGATGCTCCCGCCCCCGCAGCTCCCGAAGAGCCTTCCGAGCCTGTCGAAGAGCCCGAAATTCCGACAGCTCCCTCCGAGGAAGATGACGCTCCCGTAACGCTTCCCGCAACTGTAGAGCCGGCGGCTCCCGCGACAGCGGCTCCCGCAGCTCCGACAGCAGCCCCGGCAGCTCCCGCCGCCCCGTCCGTGCCGAAGACCGCCGACAGCAGCTCTGCTCTGTGGGTCGTCCTCGCGCTCGTCGCGACCGCAGGTGTTGTCGTGCTGAAGAAGCGCGTCACCGAATAATCCAAGCAAAAACTTACATAGCAAAACGAAACAAACAAAGGGTTCCGAAGAAATTCGGAACCCCTTTTTTATAGTCCGTCCGCGAAGCCAACCCGGTTGCAACGCACATGTCCTTGCCGACAGGCAGCTTGCAACACCAAGTTTAACCTTTTGCCCGTCGCACCGCATGTGGTTTGCGATAGCGCGGGGGGTGATTCTCAAGAGGGGGGTACCCCCT
This sequence comes from Oscillospiraceae bacterium, assembly GCA_031261325.1. Taxonomy (GTDB): domain Bacteria; phylum Bacillota; class Clostridia; order Oscillospirales; family Oscillospiraceae; genus JAIRRO01. The sequence continues at coordinate 19,800 of JAISKH010000021.1, read as the reverse complement.
CTTGAGCGGGCTTTCCCCCCCCTTTTCTCCCGTCAGAAAAGGGGGCCCCCGCCGTGTAGGCGAGAGCCGGATAATAGATAACAGATAGAGACGCGCCGCGCGGCGGGACGCGCAGACTAATAAAAAACTTCCGACACTTTCGTGTCGGAAGTTTTTTATTAGTCTGCGTAAACGCTGACTTGCTTGCGGTCCTTACCCCTCGGCTCAAAATGAACCTTACCGTCAACGAGTGCGAACAGCGTGTCGTCGCTCCCCTTGCCGACGTTGTTGCCGGGGTGAATGTGCGTCCCGCGCTGCCGCACAAGTATGTTCCCCGCGAGGACGAATTGCCCGTCCGCGCGCTTCGGTCCGAGACGCTTGGACTTACTGTCACGACCGTTCTTGGTCGAGCCCATTCCCTTTTTATGTGCCATAACTTACACCTCCAAAAAATCGGTTATCTATCCGTTGATTTTGTCAATATGCACCTTGGTGTAGGACTGCCGATGTCCCTGTTTGCGGCGATAGCCCTTCTTCGGGTGCATTTTATAAACGATGATTTTCTTCCCTCTGCCGTTCTTAACGACCGTGCCCGTAACCGTCGCGCCCGCAACAGTCGGCGTGCCGATTGTCGATGTCGCGCCCAGAATCGCGAGAACCGTGTCGAACGTCACCTTGTCGTTCGCCTCCTGCGGGAGCTTCTCGATGTAGAGCGTGTCCCCCTCGGCGACGGTGTACTGCTTTCCGCCGGTTACAATGATTGCGCTTGCCATGTATTCACCTCATAAATAAGACTCGCTGTCGGGGGCGGGAGCCGTAACCCCGCTTAATCGTCGGCGGGAGAATAACTCTCCCAAGCAGACATGCCCATTCAAAGCGGCTCGACTATTGTACCACCCTTTCCCGCCCTTGTCAAGCCCGAATTTCCAACAATTCCAACAACATTTTCGCCCGCTCCGCCCGCCCGCAACCCCATCGTTAACGCATTGTTTACAGGTTTTCGCCGAAAATAGCTTGCTTTTTTCGCCCCGCGCGGATATAATGCAGGAAACATACTGTTCGGAGGTGAAATTTATGCCAACAGAATCCTTAACTTCGATTCTCATGATTGTCGCGATGATTGCAATTTTCTATTTTGTCATTATGCGTCCCGAAAACAAGCGCAAGAAAGCGTTAAAGGAGATGCTGACGAATCTGTCGGTCGGCGACAAAATCACAACAGGAAGCGGCATTGTCGGAAAAGTCGTGAGTATTGACGGCGACCTCGTAACGTTTGAAACAGGCGAGGACCGCGTGCGCATTCAGGTAATCAAGACCGCAATCCAAACCGTCGGCGACCCGCAAACAGCCGTCGCAACAAAATAAACGTCGCAAATCCAACAACTCGTCATGTTCAGCCCTCCCCGCGAATAACATGTACAAACATGATTCGCAGGGAGGGTTCTTTATGCGCGAAGAAAAACGCAAAAACGCAAAATCTAACACATTCGCCGTCGGCGTACTCAAAGGTTTCACATTCGGGCTGGTCATAGTTGCGGCGGTGTTCGCCCTCGCCGCCGCGCTCGTCTCGTCGGGCGCAATGCCCGAGAGCGCGATGCCGCCCGTTGCGGTGTTTGCCGCGTTCCTCGGCGCGTTCGCGGGAGCGATTTTCGCGCTTCTGTCGTCGCGCCGCCGCGTGTTCTCGCTCGCCATGGCGACTTGCGCCGCAATGCTTTTGCTCACACTCATCGGCTCGTTCTTCACAACCGGACCGTTCAGCGGCGCAACCCCGATTCTCCTCGCCGCATACCTAGTCGGCGGCGCGCTCGGCGGCTACGCCCTCACCCGCAAACCCCGCCACCGCAGACGCTAACCCACAGTCGCGTCGTTCACCAACTGCTCGAACTCCGTCTCCGTCAGCACAGGCACGCCAAGCGATTCCGCCTTGGTCAGCTTTGAACCCGCGTCGTCTCCCGCGATGACCATATCGGTTTTTTTTGATACGCTGCCGGAAGTTTTGCCACCCAGTCGCACAATAATCGCGCCCGCCTCGTCCCGCGTGTACCGCGTCAGCGTCCCCGTCAACACCACAGTTTTCCCTGCAAACGCACCGCCTGACGGCAGTTCCGCCGTCGCCTGCCCCGTCATGTCAACACCCACCTCGCGCAGTCGCGCAAGCAAGTGTTGCGATTGCTCGCTTCTGACCCATTCGGTCAGGTAGCTCGCCGTAATCTCACCAACGTCCGAAACCGCCGTCAGCTCCTCAACCGTCGCCGACACGAGCGCGTCCATCGACAGAAACCGCGCCGCCAGCGTCCTCGCCGCGCTCTCCCCAATCTGCGGAATCCCCAGCGCGTACAGCAACGGCGCAAGCCCGCGCGACTTCGATTTCTCAATCGCCGCGACGAGGTTCTCCGCCGACTTTTTCCCAAAACGCGGTAATACCTTAAGCTGCGCCGCGTCCAGCGTGTACAAATCCGCAACCGTTTCAATCAGCTTCGCGTCCAAAAGTGCTTGCGCCACAGCGGTTCCCAGCCCCTCTATGTCCATCGCGCGGCGCGACGCGAAGTGCGCGATATGCCGCAGCATTTGCGCGGGGCACTCCGCCCCTTGACAGCGAATCGCCACCCCGCCCTCGTCGCGCACAACCGCGCTACCGCACACAGGGCACGTCGCGGGGAACTCAAACGGCGACGAATCCGCTGGGCGTTTCGCAAGCACTACCTCTACAACCTCGGGTATAATTTCGCCCGCCTTTTGTAAAATAACGGTGTCGCCGACACGAATGTCACGCTCCACAATAAAATCCGCGTTGTGCAGCGTCGCGTTTGTAACCGTCGTACCCGAAAGTCGAACAGGCTCAACCACCGCCTTAGGTGTCAATACGCCCGTCCTACCGACCTGCACCACAATATCGCGTAACACAGTCTCCCGCTTCTCCGGCGGGTACTTGTAAGCGACCGCCCACCGCGGAGCCTTCGCCGTGCTCCCCAGCGCATCACGCGCCGCAAGACTGTTCACCTTCACAACCGCACCGTCAATGTCGAACCCGAACTCACCGCGCCGCTCACCAATCGCGCGAATCTCGTCCGCAACCTCCTCGGAGGTGCGGCATTTTTTATGCGGCACTACGGCAAACCCCTTGCCCCGCAAGTACTCCAGCGACTCCTCATGCGTCGCGAACTCAACCCCGTCCGCAAGCTGAATGTTGAACACAAGTATCGCAAGCCGCCGCTTCGCCGCAACGCTCGGGTCAAGCTGACGTAACGAACCCGCCGCCGCGTTACGCGGATTCGCCATCAAAGGCAACCCCTCAAGCTCATTTAACGCGTTAATCTCCTCAAAAACGCCAAGCGGCATATAAACTTCACCACGAACCGCAAGTCGCGCGGGAGCGTCTAATATAACTTTCGGTATACTTTCTATAGTCCGCAAGTTCTCCGTAACGTCCTCACCAACCGCGCCGTCGCCGCGCGTCGCGCCCTGAACGAAAACTCCGTCCTCGTAGTAAAGCGCAACCGACAATCCATCAATCTTCGGCTCAACAATGTAACCGTCCAACCCGCTGACCGATTCGGTTTTCTGCCAAAATGCGTCCACTTCTCCGACATTAAAAACGTCTATCAGGCTTTGCAGCGCAACGGGATGTCGCACCTCCGCAAACCGCGACTGCGCCCGCCCCCTAACGCTCTGCGTCGGCGAATCCGAGGTACGCAACTCCGGGTTCGCCTCCTCCATCGCGGCAAGCTCGTGTAACATCGCGTCGTACTCAAAGTCCGAAACCAGCGACTCATCGCGCACATAATAGCTCTCGTCCAACTCCGCAACGCGGCTCTTCAACCGCTCATAATCCTCTCTCGTGCTCACCCTTGACCTCCTGCGTAAACGTTCGGCACATTGCCGACAATGATAGTCTCCGCGACGGCGATATTCTTCGTAACTGTTGCGCGCGTAGTGTTTCCGGGTATCAGAATATCAATAACAGCCGTAACTTCGAGCATTATTTTATGCCGAGTCTGGTTGATTCCAACCGAAGTAAATTCATTTGTGAATTGTGAACTGATGTCAACAATGGATTTAATTTTGACAGGAATTTGCGGTCCTCTATTGCTGAACATCACATTGCCGGACAAATTGCCGAGAGGAATCGTCATTTTCGAGTTCATCGACGTAAGAATATGCGCCTCAACTGCGCCCGAAATGCGAACTTGCAGCGTGTTAATCGTCGCCATATCAGTGACCAATGCGGTCACATTCCCTGCCGCGTCAGTACTTATGCCAACAAGGTTATCGTAGGTCAGCTCCCCGAGTCTTACCTCGTCGGCAATCGCCGCGTCAATCGCGGACGTGACCTCGCGCCGTGCCTCCGCATTCGCAAGCAACGCGACCTCCGGTTTCAACCGAGCCATAAAGAGTGCTAATATTACATATAGTATAATCAGAGCGAGAAATAAACCTATCAACATGCGCCGCACACGCCCGCCGCGCGCCGCCCTGTGCGACCAAAATCGCCGCAACCTGCCGGTAAACATCGCGTCACCCCATGTTTACTCTATTCGCCGCCCGCTTAATTTATTCGGTGGCAAGCGCGTCCGCGGCAAGCATAACCCCGATTTTTCCCGACTCAAACGTCAATCCGCCCTGCAAATAGGCGCAAAACGGCTCTCGCATCGGCGCGTCTGCCGACAACTCAATCGACGCGCCTTGCACAAACGCCCCCGCCGCCATTATAACCTTATGGTCATACCCCGGCATATCCCAAGGCTCCGGCGTCGCGAATGAATCCACAGGCGCGCCCGACTGTACCCCCGCGCAAAAGCGCTTTAGCAGCTCTTCGTTGCCAAGTTTTACCATTTGTATTATATCTGACCGCTTTTCGTCCCATCGCGGCGACGTCTCGTAACCCATCAACTCAAGCAGACGCGAACAAAATACCGCAGTTTTAAGTGCTTGCGATACCGTGTGCGGAGCGCCGAAAAACCCTTGGTACAACAGCCTATTTTGCCCCAACGTCGCCCCCACCTCTCCGCCGATTCCCGGCGAAGTCAGCCGATAAGCGGCAGCCTCAACCAAGTCGCGCCGCCCCGCAATGTACCCGCCCGTCGGCGCAAGTCCCCCGCCGGGATTCTTAATCAGCGAGCCGGCAATGAGGTCCGCGCCAACCGAGGTCGGCTCCGAAGTCTCGACGAACTCCCCGTAGCAATTGTCAACAATGACTGCGGCTGTAGGGTTTACGGCGTGCACCGCCTCCGCGATTTGCCCCAATTCCGCAACCGACAGCGCAGCGCGTGTCGAGTACCCCCGCGAACGTTGCGCAATCACCGCACGAACGCGAGGGTCAGCAGCAACCGCGCGAATCGCCGCAAAGTTCGGCTTCCCCTCGCGCGTCAGCTCGACCTGCCCATAATCAACGCCCCACTCGCGCAGCGACCCGCGCACATTCCCCGTTATACCGATAGCACCGCAAAGTGTGTCATAAGGCTTACCCGTAACCGATATCAACCTATCGCCCGCTCGAAGCGCACCAAACAGCGCGCAAGTAATCGCGTGCGTACCGTTCACTATACCAATTCTTACCAACGCCGCTTCCGCCCCAAAAACGTCAGCGTATATCGCATCAAGCGTGTCGCGCCCCTTATCATCATAGCCGTAACCCGTCGTTCCCGCGAACAGCGAGTCCGAAACGCGGTGCCGCCTAAAAGTCGAAAGCACGCGCATTGTGTTCTCCTCTGCCGTCGCCTCCAACTCACGGAATCGCGGCAGAATAGTCTCTATCGCTTGCTCCGAAAGCATTCTGACCGTTTCGGTTATCTCAATTTCATTCATCACCTATCGCCTCAAGGAACAACTCCGCCAGCTTCAAAACCGCTTCAAAGTCCGAAATATCACCCACACACGACGGCGAGTGCAGGTTGCGAATCGGAGCCGCAAGAGCTGCCGTCTGAACTCCGCCACGCGAACGCTGAACCGCTGCCGCATCCGTTCCTCCCGAAATCACCGTTTTCGTCTGCCATTTAATACCATTGCTATCAGCCAATTTATTCAGCATTTTGTACAAATCGCGGTCATAAATCGTTCCTCCGTCCATGAACGGAATCACCGCGCCTTTACCCAACTCACAGACGCGCTTCTCCTCCGTCGCGCCGGGAATGTCAGCCGCCGTCGTCGCTTCAACAATCAACGCCACGTCGGGAGCAACGCGAAATGACGCAATTTGCGCGCCGCGCGTTCCAACCTCCTCCTGCACCGTAAACGCAAACCAACAGTCCATCGGCGGCGTATTTGCAATGAGTTCCAGCATCACCGCACAACCGAGACGGTCGTCAATAGCCTTAGATTTCAGTAACCCGCCACCAAACTCAAATGCCCTCGCATCAAACGTGCCTAAATCCCCGAGTGCTATTAAGCTTTCTGCATGCGCTCGGTCATGCGCTCCAATATCAATCAACAATTCATCAATTTTGGTTGCCTTTTCGCGCTCACTTGTGCCCTGCAAATGCGGTGCTTTCACGCCAATAACCCCGGCCGTTTCGGCAAATTGCACAATCTTCCCGGGTAACACACGCTTGTCAATACCCCCCGCACACGCAAACCGCACGTAACCACTATCCGTAATACCCGTCGCAATAACCCCAACCTCGTCCATGTGCGCGCACAGCATCACGCGCTTTTTCGCCCTCTTACGTCCCCGCACAAACACGATAAGGTTACCCATCGAGTCCTCTATTATCTCTTCCGAAAGCGAAATGACACGCTGTTTTATGAACTCACGCACCTCGCACTCGTCGCCCGTTACCCCCGACAGCGCGCACAATTCCTTAAGCGTCGCAAGCATTTGCGCCACCTCCCACTAACTTCACAGTCTCGCAAATCAGCCGCGCCGCCGCTTCAATGTCAGCCTCGCACACTATTTCGACTGGCGAATGCATGTTTTTGAGCGGTATTCCCAACAACGCCGTCGCAACTCCCGCGCCCGTAACCTGTATAACCCGTGCGTTTGTACCCGAGTCTCCGCCAGCTTCTACTGATATTTGATACGGTATTTCTCCTGCCTTGGCAACACTAATAACCTTATCGGTCAGCGGACGATTCATGTTTGGTCCGACCGAAATCACGGCTCCCTCACCGAATTTTCGTGCGCTTCCCGGCTTACTGTCGGGCGACTCGGTAAAGTCCACGTCAACGACAATCGCCCAGTCGGGCGCCACCGCAAACGCGGCGGTCTTTGCGCCGCGCGTGCCCACCTCCTCCTGCGTGCCGGCGACGATAAACAGGTCAACGTCAAGCCGCGTGTCGCCGAGCAATTCAAGCGCGCGCAGTATCGCGACGAGGCTCGCGCGGTCGTCAAAAGCCTTGCCAATCAAGCAGTTTTCGCCCATTCGCCGCGGACTCGCATAGGCGACCGCAGCCGTCCCAATTGGCACTCGACCCAGCGCGTCAACCGCGTCTTTCGCTCCGATGTCAATCGTCATGTCGTCCAACTGAATTGCTTTTTCCGTCTCTTCCGCACTCAATATGTGCGGTGGTAACACATCTATGACACCATATGTCGGCGGCTCCGTAATGATTTTTATCTCGGATGCGGGCAAAGTTTTCGCGTTCACGCCGCCTAGCTTTGCGAATCTCAGGAACCCGTCGCTCGTCGCGCCTGTCACGATAAGCCCGATTTCGTCGATGTGCGCATCGAGCATCAACCGCTTTGCACCCGTTGCGCCGCAACGCTTAACCACTATTACGCTTCCCATTGTGTCGATTGAAACCTCGTCCGCAAACGGTGCCAGCAGCTCCGCCGCGCGCCGCGCCACAGGCCCCTCGAACCCCGACGGTCCGTCAAGTGCGCTCAATTCTGCAAGCGTTTCTAATATGTTCATGCAATCACTCCAAGCTGTTTACAATATTGCGAAATGTGTTACCGCGCTCTTCAAAATTCCTAAATTTGTCAAACGAAGTGCTCGCGGGCGAGAGGAGCACCACGTCTCCGGTGGTCGCGGCGGCGCTCGCGCGGCGCACGGCAGTCTCAAAATCCGACTCAATAATTATCTCGGGCGAACCGCTGTACTCATTGCGGCGCAACACCGAATCGCGTATTCTCTCTGCCGTCAGCCCCGTCAAAACGAGGGTTTTCACGTGCTCGATTATCTCAATTCCGAGGTCGTCGAACGGCACGCCTTTGTCCTTGCCGCCCGCAATGAGAATCACTTTTTGGTCGAACGAGCGCAGCCCGGCCGTTGTGCGAGAAGGGCTTGAGGCAATCGAGTCATTGTAGTAGCGCACGCCGCGCAGCTCGCGCACCAGCTCGATTCGGTGGGGCACTCCGCCGAACTCGCGCGCCACTCGTCGCACAGTCTCGAGTGGCACAAGTCGTTGCGTTGCAAGGATTACAGCCATGTAGTGCTCGACATTGTGCGCTCCCGGGAGAAGAATGTCGGCAAGCGGGAGGATTGGCTCGGTTTTACCGTCGTTTGCAACGTAAATGGCATTGTCTTGAATAAACGCGTCCGAACCGATTCGGTTATTACTGCTGAACCGCAAGACTTTACCGCGTGCCAAGTCTCCAAACTCGCGAGTTATCACGTCGTCGTTATTTACGATGAGCAGACCGTCGGCGGTTTGGTTCTCGAACACGCGCCGCTTTGCCGCGACGTACTCGTCCATGTCGCGGTGCGTGTCCAAATGATTCGGCGTTACGTTGGTTACAATCGCGATGTCAGGGCTTCGCTCCATCGTCATGAGTTGGAACGACGAAAGCTCCAGCACCGCAATGTCGTTGCGGCGCATGGACTCCGAGCGTTGGAGAAGCGGCGTTCCGATGTTTCCGCCGATGTGAACCGTGTATCCCGCCGCCTTTAACAGCTCTCCGATAATCGAAGTTGTAGTCGTTTTGCCATCACTTCCGGTTACAGCAATGATACTACACGGGCAAACATCGAAGAATGCTTCCATCTCGCTGGTCAGGCGGGAACCGTGCGTAACCGCGTCGGCAATCGGCTTGGAATGCGGCATTATCCCCGGGGTTCTGAAGATGACCGATTCGGTTAAATCGTCCATATACGAGGCACCTAGGCGTAGTTTTGCGCCTTTGCTTTCCATGTCTTGCGCGCTCTCGCCGAGGGCTGCGCGGTCGCGTTTGTCGCGAATTGTAACGTTACAGCCGGCGGCGAGCAAAAGTTGCGCGAGAGGGAGGTTACTGACGCCCAAACCGCAGATTGCAACTGTTTCATTTTTTAGCGACGCGACATATTCCGATAAATTCAAGGCTATCACCCTAACTGATTTTACTTGCGGCGCAACGGTTTCTTGCGATTTTGGGGTACGGCTCTCGGTGTTTGGGAGCCGATTTCGCGATGCGCGGCATTGGTTTATTATAGCACAGTTTTTGCGTTTTTCAACGTGAAATATGCGGAAAAAACGCGCGTTTTTGCCCGCGCGTTTTTGAAGTTTTTTGAAGAAATATTGCTATTTTTTGAAGCTTTTCATATGTTTTTTCGCGCTTTTTACAATTTGTTCACATTTGGCGATTTGTAACTCATTCGGCGACGAGGAAGCGGATTTTTCCGCCGTCCTCGGGCGCGCGGTCATAGTAGACCGTCAACTTTTCCGCGAACAGGCGCGCGTCCTTCAGCGACGCGAACCACGTCTTTGTCGTCGCGTTGTAGCATTGCACGTTCGGCGCGACGGGGAACACCATGCCGTCAACCTTGACGGTCGTCTTGTCGCCTGTCGTCACGAACAAGTTGCGCGACACGCCCCGCACTTCCGTCAGCATGACGATGCCCGCCGCGCGCGCTCCGTCCGTCGTGTACGCCACGCCGCCGACCGCGCCGCTCTTGAAGTCGAAGCCCGCCGTGAGGTACGGTCCGTGCTCGCCGCCGCCGTTCGTCACGGTCACGATGTTGTTTTGGCGGGGAGTTTCGCTGCCGAGCGTCGGCGCGTCCACCCAACCCTCTTTCAGATAGCCGTAGATGTACGTGTCGCCCGTCGCGTCGTCGAGTATCAGCGTCTTAACGCGCCCGAGCGTGTCGTTGGCGGCATAGAACACGCGCGCGGAGGGAATGACCGCCTGGGTTATGTCCGACAGGCTGACCTGCGCGACGTAGCCGCGTCCCACGCGGTCGAACACCTGCACACCTGGCGCGAGCCGCGCTTCGCCGACGGTTCCCGCCGCAATGTCAAAGTCGCCGACGTTATCCATTTTGCGCAGACGCGCGATGGTTAGGTTTCCTTTTTTCGTTGAGACGACCGTCGCAAGCTCGCCCGGTAACTGCGACGCTTCGTAGTCGTAAAGCTCAGGGTTGCCGGAGAACTCCATGCCGTTTAGCAGTCTGACCGTGGCGCTTGAGGCGGACGCGGAGGTTACGACCCCGATTGCGTTTGTCCACACTGATTCGGCGGGAACCGCCGCCGCGACTTGGTTGTCAAGCGTGAACAGCAGGGTTATCATCGTGCCGAGCTGCACGTCCGCAAACGACTGCGCGGCGGAGGGGAGGACGGGAAATTCGCGCCCGAGAATTGTCACCTTTGACGGGTTTTCGGCGTTCGGCCACGCGTTTTCGTAGTAACCTGTCAGACGAAAATCGGAGATGTAGAGCGCGCGCGACGTGCTGTCGAACGTTGCGACATCGTATTGCGCGACCTCGCTGATTGGGATTTTCACGCCGTATTTGTAGATTTTATACTCGTCGCCTCCCGTCATGGCTTGGAACGTTGCGATTGTGGCTCGCTTTGCGGTTACGACGACGGCTTCGGTTATTGGCGCGGTGTTCAGGAGCAGCGCGTCCACCGCGTTTGTTTTGTCAAGATAGACGGTTACGGCGGCACCCGGCGCGACGTCGATGTAAATTTCCGCGAACGTCGTTGTGCCGTCCGACGTGTAGACGATTGTGTCGGCGGGAACGTCGTACCGATTGCCGTCCGTGTCCGTGAGCCACGTCGCGCCGACGGTTGCGACACCGACTGTGAAGCTTGTGCCGTAACTCGGTATGAACGTCAGGACGTGCCCGTTGTTGTTTGTAATCAGCGCGCCGCGCCTACCTGTGAACACTTGCGGCACAACGTCTCCCGCGGGTTTGAACGTGCCGTGTGAGGTCTTTAGCGCGTCCTGCACGCCGCTCGCGGTTTTCGCGTCGAGTTCGAGAATCAGCACGTCGGGCGTTGCGCTGCCGAGCGTGTTGATAAACGGTTCGCCGCCTTTTGCTGGTACGTTCAGGAGGTTGACGAACAGCTGCGCGGCGTTGGCGCGTGAGATTTCCGCGTCGGGTATGGTGTATAGGCGGTCAATGTCGCCCGTCAGCCCTACGGACGCGCTGAGGTCGATATAGCCCTGCGGCCAGAGGTAGCCCACGTCCGCGTCCGTGTAACCGATTACGCGGAGCAGGATTGTTACGGCTTGCGCGAACGTGATTATGTCGTCGGGCTTGAACGTGCCGTCGGGGTTGCCGGCGATGATTTTGCGCTCGCCCGCGACCGCCATGTTGATGTAGCCGCGCGCCCAATGGCCGCCGCGCACGTCAGGGAAGATGGTGCGGTTTCGGTAGAGCGGCTCCTGCGCCGCGCCGCCCATTATGACGATTGCCATTTTGCAGAACTCCGCGCGCGTGAGCGTTCCCTCGGGGCGGAAGTTGCCGTTGTCGCCGTTAATCACGCCGAGCATTTGGAGGACGGCGACGTTATCCGCCGTTTTCGCGTCCGTAATGTCGGGGAACGTCGGCGTTGCCGCGAGAGCGGTTGATGTTAGGGTTAATATCGTCGCCGCAAGGAGCAGAATTGCGATGCACTTCTTCATAATCATTCTCCCTTAACTGTACTTGAGTGCGCTGACTGCGCGGTTTATTCGGCTCGAAGCGCTTCTACGGGTTGCAAGCCTGACGCTTTTACGGCGGGGTACATGCCGAACGTTATGCCGAGCGCGACGGAGAACGCGAACGCGCCGACCGTCATGCCCATGCTCGGGAACACCAAAATGTCGAGTATCTTTTTGCCGGCGATAACGGTGCCCAACCCGCCGACTAAGATGCCGAGTACGCCGCCGACGCCGCAGACGACCGCCGCTTCTATGAGGAACTGTATCAGGATTGTGCGTCGGCTGCCGCCTATTGCTTTGCGTATGCCTATCTCGCGCGTGCGCTCCCGCACGGTTACGAGCATGATATTCATGATGCCTATGCCGCCGACGAGGAGCGAGATTGCCGCAATTCCGCCGAGGACGTTGCTCATGAGCTTATTCTGCTCGTCCGATTGCTCGAGCCATTGGTTCTCGGAATAGACGTAGAAATACCCCGAGTTTTCGGGCACTTTTTTCGCTAGGAAGTCGTTAAGACGCGTGATTGCCGTGTTTACGCTTTCGGCGTTCTTTATCTTTGCCGTGAACTCGGTGATTTGCGTCGTTTTATCGAGCAGGCGGCTCATGGTGTACGGTATGACCGCCATGTAGTCCAGCGACCAGTATTCGTTCATGCCCGTATCCTTCGCCTTGTACACGCCGACAACCTCAAACGTGTACCCGCGCAGGGAGATTTTCTCGCCTATCGGGTTCTTGTATTGGAACAGGTATTCGCTCAATTTTGAGCCGATGACGATGACTTGGTTGTAGGTTTTCACGTCAAGGAACGAAATATCGCGTCCGCGCTCAAGCGTGTAATTGTTGCATTGCGAGTACCTGTCGCTGCCGTAATAGACCTGCGGGGAGCCGTAGGTGGGGTGCGCGCTAGTGTTTGTCGCGCGGTACTTTATATCGCCCCATGTGGACATGTTGGGCGTAACGCCCACAACTATGTCGCTCTGCTCAAGGCAGAAGTCGTAGAGCTGCTGCGACACGTCCTTGCCGTTCCAGACATAGGCGGATATGTTCACCTTGTTCGTGCCCATGCTCTCGTAGTACTCTTTCATCTTGATGTTTTGCCCGCGCACGACGGAGACGAGAATGATGACCGCCGCGACGCCGATTATAATTCCGAGCATCGTCAGGGCGGAGCGAACCTTGTTCGACCAGATGGACTTGAGCGCCATTTTGAAGCTCTGCCGAATGTTCACCGCGTCACCTCCGCCGCCGTTTTGCCGTCCTGCACTATTTTGCCGTCCGAGACGCGTATCACGCGCTCCGCCGTTTCCGCAAGCTCGTTGTTGTGTGTTATCAGTATTACCGTCGTGCCGCCGTCGTGCAGTCCGTGCAGTATTTCCAGCACGTGCTCGCCCGTGCGGGAGTCGAGCGCGCCCGTCGGCTCGTCCGCCATGAGTATCGGCGCGCGGGTCGATATGGCGCGGGCGATTGCGACGCGCTGCTGCTGCCCGCCGGACATTTCGGACGGGTGGTGCTTCGCGCGGTCGGCAAGCCCCACGCGCTCCAGCGCGTCCTCCGCCATTTCGCGGCGGCGGCGCGCGGAAACGCCCTGATACACGAGCGGCAGCTCAACGTTTTCTATTGCGGTCAGGGATTCTATGAGATTGAACCCCTGAAAGATAAACCCGACCTCTAGATTGCGTATCTTGGACAGGCGGCGGTCGGGCAGTTCGCTGACGAGCTGTCCGTCAAGATAGTACTCGCCGTAGGTTGGAACGTCGAGACAGCCGAGAATGTTCATCAGCGTGGACTTGCCGGAGCCTGACGCGCCGATTATGCTGACGAACTCGCCGCGGGCAATGTCGAGCGACACGCCGTTCAGGGCGCGCACTTCGTTCTCCTGCCCCTCTTGATAGATTTTATATACGTCGGTTAGGTGGAGCAGCTTCATGGCTAACCTTTCATCGCGCGACCGACGCTGATACCGCCGTTGCTCATGCCGTCCTCGCTTGCGACCATTTGGCGGAACACCTCGGTGCCCTCTTCAACGCCGTCCACAATCTGAACCTGCGAGTTGTCGGACAGACCTATCGTGACGGGTACGGCGTAGAATCCCTGCGGCACTTCCAGCCCCTGCACGTCGTCCGTGAGCGCGTTTTCGGGGCGCGTGTCCGCCCTGATGAACAGGCAGGTGCCGCCCTCGGTGTACTTCACGGCTTCCATGGGCACTATCAGGCAGTCCTCCGCCTGTGAGGCGACGAGACTGTAGTCAACGTACATTCCCGGCATCAGCGTGCCGTCGGGGTTGTCCACGCGGATTACGGCGGGGAATACGGATATGCCGTTTTCATATGTACCCTCAAGGCTTACGGTGTCGATTACGCCCGTGAACATCAACTGCCCCTCGCGCCCCCATTGGGTGATTTCCGTCGTCATGCCCGTCTTTACGTATGTTACGTTCATCTCGTCGATGCGCGCGTCAACGAGCATGACGGACGTGTCGGAGATTGTGACGGCGGTGCGACCGGCTTCGGCGTGTTCCCCCGCCGTGAGTGAGCAGGACATTACCGTGCCGCCTATCGGGGCTACGGCGTTGAAGTTGCCGAGATTGTTCTGCGCCTTGTTGAGCTGCTCGAGCGCGGCTTCTAACTGTCTTTGCAGGGCTTCCAGCTTGTCGTCGTTATTGTCGCCGCTTAGTGAGAGCAGCAGCGCGCCCTCTTGTACGTCGGCGTAGTCCATTAAGTGCTGCTCTATGACGCTGCCCGTGACCTTGGCGAGTACGTCTGACTTGCGGTTGCTCTCAAGCTTGCCGGGCTCGTAGGGGTAGATGTCCTCGCCGTCCTTTGTTTTCAGCGTTGCGGAAGCGAGCATTTCGGAGACGAGCGCGCCCGGGTTCGGAACCTCGAGCACGGCTTGGAACAGGATTGAGCCTTCGGGGGTGATTTTGCGGACAAGGTTAATCTCGCGCACCTGCCCGCGCAGCTCGCTCATTGTCGCGGGTATGGAGATTGCCGCCGGTTGGTTTATGTAGAGGTCATTCTCGTAGGCGTAACTGAAATACAGCGTGACGAGCATTATGGAGTCGTCCACCAGCGTCGCGAGTTTCGTGCCGCCTGACACCGTGTCGCCCTCCGTTAGGCGAACCGTATCGGTCAGTTTGCCTGAAAACGGGGCGTATGTTATTAGGTCTTTATATGAGTCGTAGATGGCGGCGATTTGCTTGTTCACGTCGTCCACGGCTTTTTGCGCGTCGTCCACCGCCTTTTGCGCGTCGGCGGAGTCGATGATGTAGAGCGGGTCACCCGCCTGCACAGTATCGCCCTCGGCGACGAATATCTCCAGCACATCGCCGCCCGCGGGCAGGACGACGGTTGCGGAGTTCTTCGCCTTTGTTACGCCGCCGCCCATTACCATGCTGCGGATTGAGCCGCGATACACGAAGTCCGTCAGCGGCACCATTGTCTGCGTCTGCTCGCGGAACAGCGTGTACAGTACGTAACCTATGCCGCCGAGAATTGCCGCGATTATGAGCGCGACTATGACGCGCTTGAGCGCCTTGCGCTGTTTTTTGGGTTTTTTTGGTTTGCGGCGACGCTCGGGCTTGTCCGACGTTTCGGTTGGCGTTGCGCCGATTTCAACTTCCTCCGCGAGCGGATTTTCTGTGGTGACTGCCATGGTTTACCCCCTGTTAAGCCGCGCGATTCGCGCCGCCGTAATTTTTCCATTTATGCTTGTTAGACTTATTTTAGCGCGATTTGTTCCGCAAAACACGAGAAATATGCGGTAAAATGCATATTTTCTATTATAAATTTTTCCTTAATAATATTGTACAATATCCGCCGTGAAAAGCAAGTGGCAATTTGCGGCGTGCTTTCGCGGTTTGCGCGCAATGTGGAAAACGGGCGCGAAAAAAGCCCCGCGCGGCACAAAAGTGGGGCGCGGGACTTAATTTTCAGTTATATCAGCCGATAAATCTTGTCAAAAATTCTCGCAAGCGGTCGCTTTTCGGGTTCGTGAACACGTCCTCGGGCTTGCCGTGCTCCGCGATTACGCCGCCGTCCATGAACACCACGCGGTCGGATACGTCGCGTGCGAACGCCATTTCGTGCGTTACTACGAGCATCGTAAGCCCCGTGTGCGCGAGCTGCGAGATAACCTCAAGCACGTCGCCCACCATTTCGGGGTCTAGCGCGGAGGTCGGTTCGTCGAACAGGAGCGCGTCCGGTTCCATGCACAGCGCGCGGGCTATTGCGACGCGCTGCTGCTGCCCGCCGGAGAGCTGACGCGGCTTCGCGTTGATAAACTGCGCCATGCCGACTTTTTCAAGGCATTCGAGCGCGAGCTTGTGCGCCTTTGCCTTTGGCATTCCCGCAACCTTGGTGGAGCCGACCATGCAGTTATGCAGCACGTCCATGTTGGCGAACAGGTTGAATTGTTGGAACACCATGCCGACTTTTTCGCGGTATTGGGGGATTT
This sequence comes from Oscillospiraceae bacterium, assembly GCA_031261325.1. Classification (GTDB taxonomy): domain Bacteria; phylum Bacillota; class Clostridia; order Oscillospirales; family Oscillospiraceae; genus JAIRRO01. The sequence continues at coordinate 3,590 of JAISKH010000021.1, read as the reverse complement.
TGAAGCCGCGACGCGTGACTGACTCGCCCTTGAAGAGTATTTCGCCGCCTGTCGGCCACTCTAGCAGGTTAATGCAGCGCAGGAACGTCGATTTGCCGGAGCCTGACGAGCCGATTACGGACACGACCTCGCCCGCGCCGACCGAGAGGTCGATGCCCTTTAGTATTTCGTTGCTGCCGAACGATTTGCGCAAGTTGCGCACTTGTATTACATCGGGCATAAATTTCCTCCTTGCGGCGTTTGCGCCGCACCATATTCCATCGTCCCGCCGCGCGGCGCTCCCCAATTGTTCATTGTCAATTGTCAATTGTTCATTGAAGAACGTGCCCTATGCGGGCGGCACCCCCTTTCTTACGCAAGAAAGGGGGGAAAGAGCGTTTTATGGGCTGTGCCCCATAAAAATACCCCATCTCAGCGCACATGGGCGTTGTGACGCTATCGCAAATGTTAACGCTCATTACGTGATAAAGGTTTGCGCTCGGGTGCAAGCTCGCTTTCGCGAAGTTGATTATTTTGCAATGCACATGTCCTTTGGGGCACGCCGCGCGGCGGGACGGGGGAATAATGTAATTATTTCCTTGGGCGGAGCCAGCGGGCGGCGTTGGGGCGGACGCTGTGCGCTTTGGCGAAGATTGCTTCGCCTTTTTCTACGAGCACGTATTCGCGCGGTCCGTCCAGGTGCTTTTCCAGTATGCGCAGCAGACGGGAGGCGAGCAACGTGAGCAGCAGGTAGATTGCGGCGGCGATTAGGAACGGCTCGTACGTGCGGTAGTACACGCCGCGAATTACTTTTGTGGCGTAGAACAGCTCCGCGACTTGAATGACGTTCAGCACCGACGAGTCTTTGAGGTTTACGATAAATTCGTTGCCCATTGCGGGGATAATATTGCGGATTGCTTGCGGGAGAACGACATGGAGCATGGTTTTCCAGTGGTTCATGCCGATTGCCTTTGCCGCTTCGGTCTGCCCCTCCGCAATTGACTGTATGCCGCCGCGCACGATTTCCGCCATGTACGCGCCTGTGTTCAGCGTTATTACGATGATTCCGGCGGGGAGTGCGGCTATGTCGATATTCGCGAACTCGGTCAAGCCGTAATATATGAGCATTGCCTGTACCATCATGGGCGTGCCGCGCAGAACCTCGGTGTATATCGCGGTTATGGCGTTTACGACCTTTAGGAGTACGTTGCGCGGCGAGAGCGCGCTGTGCCCGCCGACGGATTTCGGTATCGTGCGCAGTACGCCGATTACAAGCCCGATGATGAATCCCGCGATTGTCCCGACAACGGCAAGCAGCACGGTCATACCCGTGCCCTTTAAGAATTGCGGCCAGTATTCGACGATGAGCCGTACAATCCAGCGCATCATTTCGGCTAACTTCCCCTCCACAGCACCATCTCCCCATTTGATTCCACGGCGACGGCTTGCCTTGCCGCCGCCGTGGAATTTTCAGTCATGCTTATTCGCGCTTACTCGCTGAGGGGCTGACGCTCGAGCGCGCCCTCCATCAGAGACTGACGCTGCTCCGCGGTGATGCCCGCGAGTATGCCGTCGATTTGCGCTTTCAGGTCGTCCGAGCCTTTCGCGATGCCTATGGAGACGGTCACGTCCTCGGAGAAGCCGTCGCCGTCCGCAAAGTCGATGAACGTCACGTCGGAGTTCGCCTTTTGCGCGGAGATTGCCGCCGGCCACTCGGACACATACGCGTCAACCTTGCCGGAGGCGAGCGCCATCAGCATTGTCGGGAAGTCCGCCATTGCGTCCTGCTTGAGCACGGCGGGTATTTGGTCAATGAGGTCGTAGTGAATCGTGCCGAGCTGACCCGTAATCTTCGCGCCCGCGAAGTCGTTCAGGCTCGTCGCGGCGGCGAACGCGCCGTTTTTGAGGACGACGAGATGCATTTCGCTCGACCAGTAAACGTCTGTGAAGTCAATCGTTTCGCGGCGTTCCGCCGTGTCGGTCATGCCCGCGATGATGAGGTCAATTTTGCCGGAGGTGAGGCTGGGCGGCAGTCCGTCCCAGTCGGACTTGACGACCTCAAGCTCCATGCCGAGTCCGTCCGCTATGAGCTTTGCTATCTGCACGTCGTAGCCGTCGGCATACATGCCGTCCGACAGGGCGACTGTGTAGTCCGAAGCGGCGACCTGCGACCAGTTATAGGGCGCGTAAGCGCACTCCATGCCGACGCGCAGGATTTGCTTTGTTGCGGCGGGTTCCGACGGCGCGGCGCCGGGCGCTTGGGATTCGGTAGCGGGTGCCTGCGACGGCGACGCGGGGGTTGACGCGCACGATGCCATGAGCGCGACGGCGAGGAGCATTGCCAACAGGAGCGTTGCGAACTTCATTGCTTTTTTCATACTTTTGCCTCCACCTTTAATTGTCTTTGGTTTATTTTCTCCGCGAGCTGTCGCCCGTTTTGAATACTCTAATTGCGTGTCATTTTATTCGCGCGTCATTTTGCTTCTGTCGCGGAGCATGTCGGGCAGCGCGACGGATGTGAGCACGAGCACCGCGCCGACAATCAGGCGGAGCGACATCGCGTCATACCCGAACGCGACGGAGAACGCCGCGCCGAACAGCGACTCGGTTGAGAGCAGCATTGCCGCCGAGGACGACGGGACGTAACGCTGCGCGGCGGTCTGCATGAAGTAGCACAACCCCGTTGACAGCACGCCGAGGAACAGCAGCGCGCCGAGTCCGCGCGGGTTTAGGAACGGCGTGAAGTCGCGCTCGGTTATGAGGAACGCAATGAGCGCGCAGACTGCCGCCGTAATGAATTGGATAAAAAGCAGGACGGTTGTGTCCATGTGGCTGACGGCTGTCTCCGTCGCGACGATTTGCCCCGCGAACAGGAACGCGCACAGCAGCGTCAGCATGTCGCCCAACGCGAGGTGGATACCGCCCGCGAAATTTACGCTTAATACGGCGACGCCGATTAGACACAGCACCGACGCGGCGTAAATCACCGCGCGCGGCTTTTTGCGATTGACGACGCGCCACAGAAACGGCGTTATGACGACGTATGCAGCCGTTATCAGCGCGTTGTTTGACGGCGACGAGTACTTAAGCCCGTAGGTCTGGGCGAAGAAGCCGCCGGCGAGGAGCAGCCCGACGGGTATGCCGCGCGCAATGTCGCGCCGCGTGATTTTCCGGAGAACGCGCCTGCCGTAGATTGCGGCGAACAGCACGGCGGCGATGCCGAACTTGCCGAGGAGCACCGCGGCGGGTCCCAGCCCCGCGTCGAGCGCGATTTGCGAGAAGATGAAGCCGCCGCCCCAAATGATTGCCGTCAGCAGTAGTGTCGCCTTTGACAACAGGAGCTTTTTTCGTGTGTTTTCCACAGGGTTCTCCAATGTTTTTTGTCGATTTTTGATGCTTGAGGGTTATTGTAGCACAATGGTATTGAAAAATCAACACATTATTCCCTGCGTCCCCGCCGCGCGGCACTTGTGCGCGTTGCACTCGCCTGCCTAAAAGGACGTTTCGCGCGTCGGCGCGGGCGAGTTCCGTGTCCTACGCGGACGGCGCCCCCTTTCTTACGCAAGAAAGGGGGGAAAGAGCGCTTAAGGGGGCTGCCGCCCCCTTAAGAA
>JAISKH010000066.1 GCA_031261325.1 Oscillospiraceae bacterium | reverse complement strand
TAAGAGGGGGTAAACCCCCTCTTAAAAATCACCCCGCTCTCAAAGCACTCAAGTCTCCAGTCGCTTTCGCAAATCATGGTACTCATTACGCGGCACAAGACTACACTCAAGTGCAAGCTCGCTCGCGCGAAAGCTGACAGCGTTGCAACGCAGTTGACCTTGCCAAGTGGCAGCTTGCAACCCAAGCGTTAACTTACCGCCCGTAACGCCGCACTCGGTTTGCGCCTAGCTGTGGGGGTGATTTTTAAGAGGGGGTTCACCCCCTCTTAAATGCGCTTTCCCCCCTTTCTCGCATAAGAAAGGGGGCCCCGCGCGGGTAGCGCAAGGAGCAAGTTGGAGATTACAAATATCAAAAACCTAAAATGGAACGGAAGAATACGACACAGGACGAAAGACGAGAGAGTCGCCTCGGCGGGACGAGGGAATAAGGTAGGGGGTTGTATTTCAATTGAAATGCAACCCCCGCGCCTTGCCGAACGTGTAGCTTGTGAGCGGGCGATAGTCCGCGTCATAAGTATGCGTCGCGACAAGTATCGCGGGCGCAACCTCAACGACGATTAGCGAGTGCGAGTACGCCGCGCCGTCGAACGAGAGCTGCACGAGGTCGCCCGCCGCCAGCGTTTCGGGGTTACAGGGCGCGGCTTTGCCCGTGCGCGTCAAGTATTCGTACAGGAACGGCACGCCCGTCCACGACGGCGACTTGTCGTTCGCGTTCCTGTAATACCAGCCGTTGCGCCCGTAATCCATCGCGCCAAGCCCCGCGAAAATGCATTGGCTCGCGAAATTCGTGCAGTCGCCGCCGAGATTTGTGTAGTCGTAGTACTTTGGGTTGCGGCGGTGCGCCCATATGTGCGCGTAACGCACAGCCGCCGCGCGGTTGTACAGCATATGTATCAGCTCCGATTACGATAATAATGCGTCATCATATGCGCCGAGTTGATTTTATGTGTCGGTGGCAAAACCGCGCCGCGCGAATAACATGTTACAGAGGTGAGAGCTATGACGACGAGAGAGCTTTTCGCGCGGCTGATACGGTGCGAGGCGGAGGGCGAGGGCGAGGACGGTATGCGCGCCGTCGCGACTGTGTGCATGAACCGCGTGCGCGTCGCTTACGGCGAGTACCAACGCGTGTGCGAGGGCGACCTGCGCCGCGTGATTGAGCAATATTGCCAGTTTTCTTGCTGCAAGTCGGTGATTTACGGCGAGCGCAACGACCAAAACGTGTGGAGCATGACGCCATTGCCGGAGCATTACCGCGTCGCCGACTGGGCGCTGTCGGGCAATGTGCACACGGGTGCGGGCGGCGACGCGCTGTGGTATATGAACCCGTTTTCGGATACATGCCCAGACCCGTTCCCGCGCAACGGCTCGGGCTATTGGTACACGCGAATTAACCAACATTGCTTCTATAACCCGACGAACAGCTACGCACAAACATAATCATAAATAAGGAGCTTATAATAATGAACGACAACGCATGGAACGCGTACTCAAGAACGAAAGCCGCGCCGGAGCTACCCAACGCGGCGCAACCCACGCCATACTCGATAACGACGCTGCGCGAGCAGGACATGGTGACAATGCCGCAGTTGCAGCCGACATATCAATCCCAAATGCAGCAGCAACTCATGCCCGCCAGCCGACAGCAGCTCATGCCGACGATAACGCAGACGGCGACGCAAGCGGCGGTGCCCATGCCCCGCGACATGCAGCTTTCCGACATGACGGAGATGGAGCCGCGCGACAGCTCGTATCTCGTCGGGTTCTTGCAGCGCAGTCTCGGCAAGGCGATGGTCGCGGAGTTCATCATCGGCACTAATTCGTTTCTCGACAAATCGGGCGTACTACGCGAGGTCGGCGTGAACTATTTCATTCTCGAAGATTTCGTATCGCACTCGATGGTGGTCTGTGACCTATACTCGGTAAAGTTTATTACATTGATGTAATAAACTTTACCTACCATATTCCCCACGTCCCCCGCAGGGAACCTGTTGCGCGTAACGCCGCACCTACTTTTTTAGTTTTTTGACTGTTTTTCATACTCTATGGAGATTCGCTTGCCCTACGCGGGCGGCGCCCCCTTTCCATTGCGGGAAAGGGGGGAAAGCGCACTTAAGGGGGCTGCGCCCCCTTAAGAATCCCCTGCTTCTCAAAGCACTCAAGTCTCCAGTCGCTATCGCAAATGGAACCGTGAGTTATGCGGCACAAGACTACACTCTAGTGCAAGCTCGCTCGCGCGAAAGCCAACGCTTCAGCAACGATGTATCCTTGCCAAGTGGCAGCTTGCACTACCAGTTTACACTTACTGCCCGTAACGCCGCACTAGGTTTGCGCCTAGCTGTGGGGGTGATTCTTAAGAGGGGTTTACCCCTCTTAAGTGCGCTTTCCCCCCTTTCTCGCATAAGAAAGGGGGTCCCCGCCGGATAGGCGAGGAATAAGGTAGACTAATTTATAGTTGATAACAGATATGGAACGGAAGTAACGACGATAAGACGAAAGACGATGAGTGCCCTGCGGGGGACGAGAGAACAAGGTAGGTATTACCTATATTTAGAATACCTCCGATTGACAAGCTCCGTCGGCGACAGCCGCTTCAGGCGGGCGAGCGCGTCCGCAAGGTCGCGCTTCAGCTCGTCGTAAAGCTCGTCATTCTCGGGGAGAACGCGGTCAACAACCCCTTGGCGCAGCAGGTCTTGCGCCGTCATTTGCAGAGCTTCGGCGGCTTCGGCGGCGCGCTTGCCGTCTTTCCAGAGGATACTCGCGCAGCCCTCCGGCGAAATGACGGAGTACACCGCGTTTTCCAGAATCCACACCTCGTCCGCAACCGCGAGCGCGAGCGCGCCGCCGCTGCCGCCCTCACCGATTAGCAGCGAGATTATCGGCATGCGCAGAGCCGACATCTCCATGAGATTTTCCGCGATTGCAAGCCCCTGCCCGCGCTCCTCCGCGCCGTCCGCGCATTGCGCGCCCGACGTGTCAATCAGGCAGACGACGGGGCGACCGAACTTCTCCGCGAGGCGCATTTGCCGCAACGCCTTGCGGTACCCCTCCGGCGCGGCGCAGCCGAAGTTGCGCAGGGCGCGCTCACGCGCGTCGTGCCCCTTTTCGATGCCGATTACCGTGACGGGCTGTCCGCCCAGCGTCGCAAGCCCCGCGATTATCGCGCGGTCGTCGCCGAATCGGCGGTCGCCGTGCATTTCAAGAAAGCCGTCAAACAGGCGGCGAATGAAGTCGAGCGACGTGGCGCGACCCTTCGCGCGCGCGGCTTGAACGCGCTCAAACGCTGTCATTGCAACACCTCCCGTGCGTGCAGGCGGAGCAACTCCGCGATATATTGCCGCTGGCGGCGGCGGTCCACAATCTGGTCCACAAATCCGTGCTCAAGCAGGAACTCCGCGCTCTGAAACCCCTGCGGGAGCTTGCGCCGCGTGGTTTGCTCAATTACGCGCGGACCCGCGAACGCTATGCGCGCGAAAGGTTCCGCAAGGATAATGTCGCCCTGCATCGCAAAGCTCGCCGTAACGCCGCCCGTCGTCGGGTCGGTCAGCACGCAGACGTATAGGTTGCCTAAGTCGCCGTGCCGCCTGACCGCCGCGGAGGTTTTCGCCATTTGCAGGAGTGCGGTCATGCCCTCCTGCATACGCGCGCCGCCGGACGCGGTGTAACCGACGACGGGCAAACTCCGCTCCGCCGCAAGCTCAAACAGGCGCGTCAGCTTCTCGCCGACGGCGTAACCCATGCTGCCCATCATGAACGCGGGGTTCATCGCGAACACGGCAACCTCGCGCCCCGCGACGCGGCATGTGCCCGTGACCACGGCGTCGGGTTCGCCGCTTGCTTCGCGCGCTTCGGCGAGCTTTTTGTCGTAGTCCGGGAAATTCAGCACGTTGGCAGAGAGCACGTCCGCGTCGCGCTCCTCAAACGTGTCGCGGTCGGCAAGCAGGGCGATACGCTCGCGCGGCGACATCGGGAAGTGGTTGCGGCACAGGGGGCATACGCCGTGCGTCGTCTCCAGCTCGGTGGGGGAGACGGACTTCAGGCAGCGCGGGCAACGCAGCGGCTCCGCCTGCGGCTCAACCTCCGGCGCGTCGGCAATTATTTGGGCTTTTTCGTCCTTTCGCTCACTTTCGAGCGCGTTTTTCGGTTTTTTGAAAATCATTCGGCTACCTCGGTTGCGTTCGTCAGAATGTCGGAATTTACGAAATACTTGCCGCTGACAAATTCGGGCGCGGCGAGCAATGCCGCCAAGTACTCGGCGTTGTGCGTCACGCCGTCAATCGTCAGCTCCGCAAGGGCGGCTTTCATCTTGCGAATCGCTTCGTCGCGCGTCGCGGCGTGCACTATCAGCTTGCCGAGCAGGGAGTCATAGAACGGCGGAATTTCGTAGCCGCCGTAAATCGCGGTGTCAAACCGCACCCACGGTCCGCCGGGAACGTGCAGCGTCGTGACGCGTCCGCCGCTCGGTCGGTGGTTATTCGCGGAATCCTCGGCGTTGACGCGGCACTCCAGCGCGTGCCCGCGCGGTGTTATGTCCGCTTGCGCAAAGCCGAGCGACTGCCCCGACGCGACGCGCAGCTGCCACTTTACGAGGTCGATGCCCGTCGTCAACTCCGTGACGGGGTGCTCCACCTGTAGGCGCGTGTTCATCTCCATGAAGTAATAGTTGCCCGCGCCGTCAAGCAGGAACTCAACGGTGCCGACGCCGATATAATCAACGGCTTTCGCGGCCGCCACGGCGGAGCGCGTCATTGCGGCGCGCGTCTCGTCCGTCAGCGCGGTGCAGGGCGATTCCTCAATGAGCTTTTGGTGCTTGCGCTGGACGGAGCAGTCGCGTTCCCCCAGACAGACGACGTTGCCGCGCGAATCCGCGATTAGCTGCATTTCAACGTGCTTTGCGGGGGCAACGAATCGCTCCAGATACACCGCGCCGTCCCCGAAAGCGGCGGCGGCTTCCGCTGTCGCGGCGTTGAACGCGCCCTCCAGCTCGGCAGGCTCTTCAACGCGGCGGATACCGCGCCCGCCGCCGCCCGCCCGCGCCTTGACCATGAGCGGATAGCCGACAGTCTCGGCGGCGGCAACCGCCGCGGCAACGCTCGCCACGCAGTCGGAGCCGGGTATGACGGGCACGCCCGCCGCCAGCATTGTGCGCCGCGCCTCGTCCTTGTCGCCCATCAGCGCGATTACGGACGCGGGCGCGCCGATAAAGGCTATGCCAAACCGCTCGCAAAGCTCCGCAAACTCGGCGTTTTCGGACAGAAAGCCGTACCCCGGGTGAATCGCTTCCGCGTGCGTGGCGAGTGCGGCGGAGATTATCGCCGCTTGGTTCAGGTAACTGTCGCGCGCGCGTGCGGGACCGATGCAGCAGCTCTCGTCGGACAGGCTTACGTGTAGCGCGTCACGGTCGGCTTCGGAGCAGACGGCGACGGTTGCAACGCCCATCTCGCGACACGCGCGGATTACGCGAATCGCGACCTCGCCGCGATTGGCAATCAGGATTTTTGAAAACATATCAGTTCACCGACTCGTTATTCAGCAGGGCGAAGCTCAACTCCGCCTTAGCCGCGAGCGCGCCGTCCACGTGCGCGGTTGCTTCAATGAAGTAAAACGCGCCCTTTTGCCGCGTGATACGGCTGCGTAGCGTAATGGTTTCGCCGGGGCGCACCACGCGCTTGAAGCGCACGCCGTCCATGCCCGTAAAGTACGGGGTTTTACCCGAAGCGTCGCCGATAAGCACGCACGCCGATTGCCCCATCATCTCGCACAGCATAACGCCCGGCACGACGGGGTTGTCGGGGAAGTGCCCCCGCGTAAAGTAAGCGTCGGGTGGGATTGCGTAGGTGCAAACCGCCGTGTCGCCCTCCGTCGTCGCCGTGTCCAGCAGCAGCATCGGCGCGCGGTGCGGCAGCAGCTTTTCTATCGCGGCGCGGTCTAGTATTTCGCTCATATCTCCGCCTCCTCAAGCTTGAACAGCACCTGCCCGTATTGGCACACGTCGCCGTCGCGCAGGCACACGTCCGTGACCGTGCCGTCGCGGTCGGCGGTTATCTCGTTCATCAGCTTCATAGTCTCGACAAGGCACAGCACGTCGCCGCGGCGCACCTCGCTGCCTATGCTGACGAACGGTTCCGCGTCGGGCGCGGCGGCGGCATAGAACACGCCGACAATCGGCGACTTAACGTCACGCGTGCGCGACAACTGCGCGGGCGGCTCCTGCTCCTGCAAGTCCGCGGACTCGGACTCTGCGTATTCGGGCGGCGCGAATTGCGGCGCGGGCGCGTGACCGTGCGCGTTACCCGCGTTGCCGCGTTCTATGACTATGCGCGTCGCGCCCTCGCCGATTTCCAAGCGCGTGAGGTTGTGCTCGGCGGCGATTCGGGCGAGCGCGCGAATGTTTTCCAATTCCATGTGTCCTCCTAACAGACGGCGGCTTACAGCCGCTTTAACAGCAGCGCGGCATTGTGCCCGCCGAAACCGAGCGACAGCGACAGAGCCGCGTCCACCCGCGTTTCGCGCGCGGTGAGCGGCGTGTAGTCAAGGTCGCATTCGGGGTCAGGCTCGCGCAAGCCCGCCGTCGGCGGAATTACGCCGCGCTCAATTGCGAGAGCGGAGATTATCGCTTCAACGCCGCCCGCCGCGCCGAGCATGTGCCCCGTGACGGACTTCGTGGAGCTAATCGCGACGGTTCGCGCGTCGGAACCGAGAGCTTTCTTTAGGGCGAGCGTCTCCGTCTTGTCGTTCAGCGGCGTTGAAGTGCCGTGCGCGTTGACGTACAGGCGCGTGAAGTCAATGTCGCTGCCGCCGAGCGCGAGCGTCACGGCGCGCGCCGATTGCGTGGCTTCCGGGTCGGGTGCGGTCATGTGGTAAGCGTCGCACGTCGAGCCGTAGCCCGCGACCTCGCAGTATATGTGCGCGCCGCGCCGACGCGCGTGCTCGTATTCCTCAAGCACGACGACGCCCGCGCCCTCGCCCATAACGAAGCCGTGGCGGCGGCGGTCAAACGGGATTGAGCAGTTATCGGGTTCGTCCGAGGTTGACAGCGCGAGACTGTTCGTGAACCCCGCGACGGCTATGGGCGTAATCGTCGCCTCGCTGCCGCCCGCGAAGATTGCGTCCGCAAGCCCGAGCGCGATTGCGCGATACGCCTCGCCGATTGAGTGCGTGCCCGTGGCGCAGGCGGTTACAATCGGGAGATTCACGCCGCGCGCGCCGAACTTCATCGCGACGAGAGCCGCGCCCATGTTGCCAATCATCATCGGCACGAAGAACGGCGAGACGCGAGACGCGCCGCGTTCCAGCAGCTTTTCCTCCTCCGCAACCATCGTCGAAAGTCCGCCGATGCCGCTGCCGATATACACGCCGAGCCGCTCGGGGTCGCAGGTTTCGGCTATGCCGCTGTCCTCGGCGGCGATTGTCGCGGCGGCGACGGCGTACTGCGCGTACAGGTCGGTCTTGCGCGGCTCCGAACGCGCCATGTACAGCAGCGGGTCGAAGTCCTTGACCTCGGCGGCGAGCTTTGCCTTAAAGTCCGTCGTGTCAAACCGCGATATGGGCGCGAAGCCGTGCCGCGCGTTTATAACGCTGTCCCACAGCGCGTCCTTGCCCGTGCCGACGGGCGTAACGCAGCCAAGCCCCGTGATTACCACTCGTTTAATGTCCATAAAAATCTCCTAATATCCTAATTAAAACGAAAGTCCGCCGTCCACGCGGATAACCTCGCCCGTGATGTAGCCCGCGGCGGGCGACGAGAGAAACGCGACAAGTTCCGCAACGTCTCGCGCGGTTCCGGCGCGCTTCAGCGGGATTTGGGCGAGCAACGCCTCACGCTCGCGCAGCGGGATTTTCGCGGTCATTTCCGTGTCGATAAACCCGGGAGCGACTGCGTTGCAGGTCACGCCGCGTCCCGCCAGCTCGCGCGCAACCGTTTTGGTCAAGCCGATAAGCCCCGCCTTGCTCGCCGCGTAATTCGCCTGCCCCGCGTTGCCGACTATGCCGGCGACGGACGAGATGTTAACGATGCGCCCCGCCGCGCTGCGCATAATGTGCCGCGAGAGGTGGCGGATAAAGTTGAACGCGCCCTTCAGGTTCGCGCCGAGCACCGCGTCGTACTCCTCCTCCGTCATGCGGAGAATGAGCGCGTCCCGCGTCGTGCCGGCGTTGTTTATGAGAATATCCGCACCGCCGAAGTCGCGCGCAATATCGTCACACACGGCTTTCACCGCGCCGAAGTCCTCCGCGCGGCAAGCGTAAGCTTGCGCCACGACGCCGTGCGCACGGCACTCCACCGCGACTTCTTCCGCAAGCTCGGTGTTGCCCGCGCACAAAACCGCGACGTTGCAGCCCGCTTCCGCGAGCTTCAGCGCGATTGCGCGACCTATTCCGCGCGACGCGCCGGTTACGACGGCTGTGCGATTTGAGGTTAATTCTGACATAATTGCACCTACTCAGCTATTTGCTCATTTATTTGCTTTATCGTCTGCTCCAACGTCGCCGCGTCGCGCACGCTCGCGGTTTTGAGCGATTTGTCGATTTTCTGCACCAATCCCGAAAGCACGCGCCCGGGACCGACTTCGATGAACGTGTCAAACCCGTCGCGCCGCATGTTTTCAATTGTTTTCTGCCACAGCACGGGGGACGAGGCTTGCGCCGCAAGCTCCGCGCGAATGTCCGCGTAAGGCTCGGCGGTTAGGTTCGTGTAGACGGGGATTCGCGGTTCGTTGATTGGTTCGTCCGCGAGGTATGCCGCAAGTCCGCGCGTCGCCGCCGCCATGAGCGGACTATGGAACGCGCCGCCGACGGCGAGCCGCACGGTTTTGCCGCCGCGAGCCGCAATTTCGCGCTCAAGCGCGGCAACCGAGGTTTCCCGCGCGGCGACTACGGTTTGCTCGGGGCTGTTGAAGTTCACGCGCCACGCGTCAGGTACCGCCGCGACGGCTTCCGCAAGCGCGTCGGGCGCGATACGGAGCGCGGCGAGCATCGCGCCCGGGTTTTCCTCCGCGCAACGCTGCATCAGCCGCGCGCGCTCTTGCGTTAGGGCGAACGCGCGGTCATACGGCAGGATTCCCGCGTAAGCCGCCGCCGCCAACTCACCGAGAGAGAATCCCGCGACGGCTTGCGGCGCAACGCCCGCTTCGGTTAATGCTTCGGCGCACGCAAGCTCCGCGAGGAACACGCACGGCTGTGTGTTAATCGTCCGCGTCAATTCCTCCGCCGTGCCGCCGAGCCATACGCGCAGGGTTTCCTCGTCCGCGAGGTCACGAACGCGCCGCGCGGCAGGGGATTGCTCGCATATGTCGCGGGACATGCCGACGGCTTGCGCGCCCTGTCCCGCGAATAGAAAAGCTATTTTACCCACGACGACGCACCTTTCAGCGCGGCTTCCGCGCCCGAAATCAGGTCGGCGATAATCTCGGCGGCGGATTGCTCCCGTTTGACAAGTCCCGCGACTTGACCCGACATGAAGCAGCCGCGTTCGCGGTCGCCCTCAACGGCGGCGAGACGCAGCGCGCCCACGCCGTATTCCTCTAGCTGCTCTAGCGTCGTGTTCGGCTCGTACTCCAGAGCGGCGAACCCGCGCGAGAACGCGTTTTTCAGCGAACGGACGGGGTGCCCGAGTCTGCGCCCCGTTGAAACCGTGTCAATGTCCTTTGCCGCAAGTATGCGCTGCTTATAATTCGGGTGCACGGTACACTCGTTCGCGACGAGAAAGCGCGTGCCGACCTGCACGCCGACAGCTCCCAGCATGAGCGCCGCCGCAAAGCCGCGCCCGTCCGCAATACCGCCCGCCGCGATTACGGGGATTGACACCGCGTCGCACACCTGCGGCACGAGAGCCATTGTCGTCAGCTCGCCGATGTGCCCGCCGCTCTCACCGCCCTCGGCGATGACGGCTGTCGCGCCCAGCTTTTCAACGCGGCGCGCAACGCCCGTGGACGGCACGACGGGCACAACCTTTATGCCCGCGTCAAGCCAGCGGCGCATGAACCGCTCGGGATTGCCCGCGCCCGTAACGACGACGGGCACGCGCTCGGCAATGAGCAGCTCCGCAATTTCCTCCGCGAACGGGCTCATTAGCATGACGTTCACGGCGAAAGGCTTATTCGTATGCTCGCGCGTCTTTTGAATCTGGTCGCGCACGTAGTCCGCGGGGGCGTTTCCCGCCGCGACTGTGCCCAGTCCGCCCGCGTTTGAGACGGCGGAGGCAAGGCTCCAGTCGGAAATCCACGCCATGCCGCCCTGCAGGACTGGTACGCTTATGCCGAGCAGGTCACATATCGGCGACGTCATAGCAACCCCTCAATCAAGCGCACAAGGTCGCCGACGGTTACGAGCGTTTCCTCAACCTCAATGCCGATGCCGAACTCGTCCTCAAGCGACATGACAAGCTCCACGAGGTCGAGCGAATCGAGGTCAAGCTCCTCAAAGGTGGTCGCGGCGGTAATTTCCAGCGTTTCGTTGTCAAGGTGTGTGCGCAGTACGTTTTGAATTTTCTCTAACATGTTCATTTCTCCTCTATTTTAATTTAAGTTACTGTATTGTTATCAGTCGTCTTTTCCTATAGTCAGGACGCAACCGCCCGAGGTCAGTCCCGCGCCGAACGCGGCGAAGAACAGCGTTTGCCCCGACTTGACGGTTCCGCTTTGCGTCAGCTCGTGCAACAGCACGGGGATTGTCGCGGAGGACATGTTGCCCGTGCGGTCGATGTTTACGGGGAACTTTTCCGGCGGCTGCCCCGTGCGCTCGCGCACCGCGTCGATTATGCGGCGGTTCGCCTGATGGATAATATACAGGTCAATGTCCTCGGCGTTAATTCCGCTCCGCGCCGCCAAGTCAAGCTCGCGCAGCACCGCCTTTACCGCGAACTTGTAAACCTCGCCGCCGTCCATGTGCAGGAATTGCGGCGGCTGCTTGTCGGGCGCGAACGGGCTGTTGCCGGAGTTCGTCGGGATATTCAGTATCGCGTCGTCCCCGTCCGTGGAGATGTGCAGGTGGCGCAACTCGCCGCCGCGTTGAGCGACGACGGCACCTGCGCCGTCCCCGAACAGTACGCACGTGCGGCGGTCTGTCCAGTCGGCGTGGCGGCTCATTTGCTCGGCGCAGATGATTAGCACGTTGCTCGCGCCCGTTTGCAGGTAGCGCGACGCAATGTCCAGCGCGTAGATAAACCCCGCGCACGCGGCGTTTACGTCGAACGCGGCGCAATGCGCGCCCAGCTCTCCTGCGACGACGCAAGCGAGCGACGGAGTTTTCGTGTCGCCCTCAAGCGTCGAGCAGAGGATAACGTCGAGCTGCTCGGCATTGACCTCGGCTTCGGCGAGTGCCTGACGCGCGGCTGTGACGGCGAGCTGCGTGATGGTGTCCGTCGTGACGACGCGCCGCTCGCGAATGCCCGTGCGGGTGACAATCCACTCGTCGGAGGTGTCAAGCAGTCGAGAAAGCTCGTCATTCGTAACGCAACGCTCGGGCAATGCCGCGCCCGTGCCCGCAATTCGCAGGTTAGTCCGCGCGGCGGCGGAATTGATGTGTTCGCTATCCATTTTTACGCCCTACCCTGTCATTAAAATATCGGTTCAGCTTGCTGACGGCGGAGAGCAGGGCGGCTAATTCGTCGTCCTCAAGCCTGTCGGTTATGTCGCGCACCATTTTGCGGTGAAACAGCGCGTGCGCTCGGTTAATGCGCTCGCCCTCGTGCGTGAGCGTTACGTGCAGACGGCGCGCGTCCCGCTCGTTCTGCGCCTTGGTGACAAGCCCGCGCTGCTGCAGCTTTTTCAGCGCGACGGTGACGGTGGACGGCGCGACGTCAAGCTCCGCCGCAATGGCTCCCGCGGTTGCGCCGCCGCCGTTTATGCGGGCGATTGCCTCAAGCATGTGCGCCTCCGTAACCGTCACGGGCACGGAGTAAATCGTTTTCAGGCACTCCTCCTCGTATTTGAGTATCGTGTTAAACGTGTCTGACAGCGCGCGGTTCAGCTGTTCCTCAAATTCTGTTATAACGGCTCACCTCCTCGGCAAATTGGGTTTTATCGGTCGTTCAGCGGCTAATAGTTAGTTTTACTAAATAATTATTAGCACAATGTGGGGCATATGTCAACAAGATTTTTTCGACAAAACTCGCAACTAAACTTTTCCAAGCGCGCATAAGCCGTGCGCCGACTGTAAATACTTAGGATACAAGTTGAATTTAGGAGGTAACAAAATGCATGTTTCGGAGCTAATGAGTTCGGGTATCGTGTCCGTCACGCCGGACGAGCCCGCGTCGGCGGCGGCGCGAATGCTGTATCGGTACAACATCGGCGCCGTGCCCGTCTGCTCGGAGGACGGGCGGCTGCGCGGGATAGTGACCGACCGCGACATTGTCTTGCGGTGCGTCGCGGCGGACAGCGACCCCGCGCGAACGCCGATTCGCGAGATTATGTCCAAGAGCGTGACGACGGTTTCGCCGACGGACGACGTGCGCGACGCGGCGCACCGCATGGCTGACGCGCAGGTGCGGCGGCTGCCCGTGGTAGAGGGCGGGCGGCTCGTGGGCATGTTGTCGCTCGGCGACATGGCGAAAACGCAAGCGTTCGACATGGAGGCAAGCAAGGCGCTCTCTGACATTTCCTCAAACGTGAAGAAATATTAAAGACCCCGCCGACCGGCGGGGCTTCAATATTCTCTGCGTCTTGCCGCAGCAACGCTACCTATTTTCGTCCTGCGTCGTATCTTTCCGTTCCATATCTGTTATCTATTATCTGTAATCTGTTACTTGCTCCTGCGCTCCCCGCGCGGGGCCCCCTTTCTTATGCGAGAAAGGGGGGAAAGCGCACTTAAGAGGGGTAAACCCCTCTTAAGAATCACCCCGCGAGCTAGGCGCAAACCAATTGCGGTGTTACGGGCAGTAAGTGTAAATTGGTGTTGCAAGCTGCCATTCGGCAAGGACATGTGCGTTGCAACGCTGTCAGCTTTCGCGCGAGCGAGCTTGCACTAATCTTTTAACTTGTGCCGCGCTGTAGAACATAACATTTGCGATAGCGACTGGAGATTCAAGTGATTTGAGAAGCAGGGGATTCTTAAGGGGGCGCAGCCCCCTTAAGTGCGCTTTCCCCCCTTTCTCGCACAAGAAAGGGGGCCCCGCGCGGGGAGCGCAAGGAGCAAGTAACAGATAATAGTTAACAGATAACAGATATGGAACGGAAAGACGCGACGCAGGACGAAAGACGAGAGTGCCGCTCGGCGGGACGAGGGAACAAGGAGGGGACATATCATGTCAAATGATATGTCCCATCGCAGACCTCGGCGATGAAGCGGCGGTCATGCGACACCGCAATGATTGCCCCGCCGAACTCGCGGAGGATTCCGCGAATTACGGGGTTCGACATCGGCGAAAAGTTGCGCGTCGGCTCGTCAAGGACGAGGACGTTGCAACCGTCCAGTATCAGCTTCAGGAACATCAGCTTTGCCTTTTGCCCGCCGGACAGGTCGGCAATCGCGTGCGCCATCTCGTCCGCCGTGTACATTACGCTGCCGAGAAACGTCATCGCGCGCGTCACGTCGTCCTTCTTGCCCGACGGCGCGAGAAATTCGACGGGGCGGCTCTCCATCGGCAGCAGGTCGGCGTAATTCTGCGGCATGTAGCCGCACTTTATGTCGTCCCGCGCGAGAAGCTCGGCGGCAATCAGGCGCAGTAGCGTCGTCTTGCCCGCGCCGTTGCGCCCCGTTATGCACAGCTTGCGCGGACCGATTACCGTGAGCGCAATGTCACGCGCGAGGACGCGCCCGCCCGCCGTAAGCTCCGCGAGACGGAAATCCAGCACGGTTTTCCCGTTCGGAACCGTCAGGTTTTCCGCGAATTTCAGGAAAATCGCGTCCTCAATGTCGGGTAGCTGCGTCATGTCCTCCGCCTCGCGCTCCGTGCGCCGCTCTAGCGACTTGACGGCTTTCATCTTCTTTTTCAGCAGCTGACCGCCGTGCGGGTCCTGCCGCGAGATTGTCGCCTGTTGATGCTCCACCTTTTGCTGTATCTGCCGCAATTTCTCCGTCTTTGCCTCATGCTCCGCCTGTTCCTTACGGGCGTTCTGCTCCTGCTTGTCCAGCGCGCGCGTGCGCGACGCGATGTAGTCGCGGTACGGCATACGCGCGACCGTCGCGCGCGGCACGGTCTTGCGCCGCACTTGCTCAAGGTGAATGACGACATTCGCCGTGTTCTCAATCAGCGTCTCGTCGTGCGACACGAAAAGGACGGGCTTGCCGCACGTGTTGATGAAGTTTTCAAGAAACTCCAAAGTTTGCAGGTCTACGTCGTTCGTCGGCTCGTCAAGCAGGAACATGTCCGGCTCCTCAAGCAGCAACCGCGCGAGTTGCAGCTTCACGCGCTCGCCGCCCGACAGCGTGCCGACGAGCTGCGACGAATACGGCATGTCCGTCGGCAGGGCGAGCTGCCGCGTGACGCGCGCCAAGTCCTTTGGCGTAACGTCGTAAAACCCCGGAATCGCCGCGAAGTAGTCCGCAACCTCAAGCGTCTTGTCGCCATCGGGCATCTCCTGCGGCAGATAACCGAGCCGCGTGCCGCGCGTGATAATCTCGCCCGAATACTCGCAGTAGCCGTCGGCAAGCGCGGGGTCATAGAGCAAGCGCAGCAGCGTGGACTTGCCGTTTCCCTCCTCACCGACGATAACGGCGCGGTCGCCGTCCCCCATAATGAACGAAAAATCCGAAATAATCTCCCGCAAATCCTTCTTCAAAGTAACCGACAAATTCTTAACCTGCAACAAATTGTCACCCCCCCAAACCAAAGGGCGCGGACGGCAAATAACCTCCCGCGCCCTATTCGTTCCCTCGTCCTAATTGTCAATTGTCAATTGTCAATTGTCAATTGTCCAACATTTCCTTCTGCTTCACCAAGCCCTCGTACCGCTCGGTCGCGCTCTTTTCGGCGGCTGTGAACAGCTCCTCCGCGCGGTCGGGGAACGAGCGGGCGAGCGAGGAATAACGCACCTCACCCATGATGAAGTCGCGATAGCTCGCGGTCGGAGCCTTGCTGTCCACGGCGAGCGGACTCTCAAGTCTCGGGTCGTAGCGCAGCATGTTCCAGTACCCGGCTTCAACGGCGGCTTTCGTCTCCGCCATCGACTTACCCATGCCGATACCCAAGCCGTGGTTAATGCACGGCGCGTAGGCGATTATCAGCGACGGACCGTCATAGCTCTCGGCTTCCAGCAGGGCTTTCAGCGTCTGCTGATAGTTCGCGCCCATCGCGATTTGCGCGACGTAGACGTAACCGTAGGACATCGCGATTTGCGCGAGGTCTTTCTTTTTAACCGACTTGCCCGCCGCCGCGAATTGCGCGACCGCTCCCGTAGGCGTCGCCTTGCTCGCCTGACCGCCCGTGTTGGAGTAAACCTCCGTGTCAAACACGAGAATATTCACATTCTCGCCCGACGCGATAACGTGGTCAAGTCCGCCGTAACCAATATCATACGCCCAGCCGTCGCCGCCGAAAATCCACATGCTCGGCTTGACGAACAGGTCGCTCATCTCAAGAATTTCGCGCGCGTCACGGCACGTGTCGCACTCGCAGCGGTCAAGCTCCTTGTTCCAGACCTTTTCAAAGAACTCGGGCGCGTAAGCCTTGAAGCCGTCGCGTTCCTCCGGCTCGAACGTCGTCGCGTCGGTCAGCACCTCAATCAGCTCGTCCGCAACCGCCTTTGAACCCGCGCCGTCGTCGCGCACCGCGTACCACTTTTCCAGAGCCGCAACAGCGGGCGACTTGTATTCGTGGTCTTTCTGCTTCTCAAGAAATTCCTCAACGAGCGCAATCAGCTTCGCGCGCCGCTGCTTCACCGCCGTCGCCATGCCGAAGCCGAACTCCGCGTTGTCCTCGAACAGCGAGTTTGACCACGCGGGGCCTTTACCTGCCTTGTTGACGGTGTACGGCGTGCTCGGCGCGCTGCCCGCCCAGATTGACGAACAGCCCGTCGCGTTCGCGATGAACATGCGGTCGCCGAACAGCTGCGTCACAAGCTTGGCATACGGCGTTTCGCCGCAACCGGCGCACGCGCCCGGGAACTCAAGCAGCGGCGTTAGGAATTGGCTGCCCTTAACGGTGTCGGGCTTGAAGCCCGTGTCCTTGTCGGAAATTTCCGCAACGGCGTAGTCAAAGTGCGTCTGCGTCTCCGCAACGTCCTCAATCGGGCGCATGACGAGAGCTTTTTCCTTTGCGGGGCAGATGTTCGCGCAGGAGCCGCACCCCGTGCAGTCGAGCGGCGAGATTGCGAGCGCGAAAGCGCGCTCCTCATTGCCCTTGCCCGTCATCTTGACGGACTTAAAGCCCTCAGGCGCGGCACTAAGCTCCGCCGCGTCAAGCGCGAACGGGCGCACGACCGCGTGCGGACACACATATGAACACTGGTTACATTGTATACAGTTTTCGGGGAGCCACTCGGGAGCTTCGGACGATATGCCGCGCTTTTCGTAAGCGGCTGTGCCCGCGGGCAGGTAACTGCCGTTCTCCGTCGCGACGAACGCCGACACAGGCAGCGCGTCCCCCCGCATGTTGTTCATCGGGTTCATCACGCTCTCGACATACCCCGCAACGTCGGCGCGCGCAACTGTCGCGACAACCGCCGCGTCCGCCTCGGGGTGCTTCCAAGAATCGGGCACCGCGACCTCGACAAAGCTCGTAAGCCCCGCCTCAATCGCCGCGATATTCATGTTGACGACGTTTTCGCCCTTGCGCCCGAACGAATCGTGCACCGCCTGACGCATGTACTCCGTCGCCTTGTCAATCGGCAATATGGGTGACAGCTTGAAGAACGCCGCCTGCAAAATGATGTTCGTCTTGTTGCCAAGCCCAAGCTCTTTCGCGATTTTCACCGCGTCCACCGTGTACAGCTTCACGCCGTTCTCGGCGATATACTGCTTTGTCGCGGCGGGCAGACGGCGCGAAAGCTCGTCAACGTCCCACGCGCAGTTCGCGAGGAACGCGCCGCCCGGCTTACAGTCCCGCGCGATGTCGTACTTTTCGAGGTACGACGGGTTGTGGCAAGCGACGAAATCCGCCTTGGACACGTAGTAAGCCGACTTGATTGCGGACTTGCCGAAGCGCAGGTGCGAGATTGTAACGCCGCCGGACTTGCGCGAGTCGTACTGGAAGTACGCCTGAACCTTCAAATCCGTGTGGTCGCCGATAATTTTAATTGAATTTTTGTTCGCGCCGACGGTTCCGTCCGAACCCAGTCCCCAGAACTTGCAGGAGACGTTGCCCGCGGGCGAGGTGTCGGGTTCCTCCGCAATCGGCAGGGAGAGGTGCGTAACGTCGTCGATAATGCCGATGGTATAGCCGTTTATCGGCTTCTCCGCCTTAAGGTTTTCGTAAGCCGCGATTACCGCGCCGGGCGTCGTGTCCTTGGAAGCCAAGCCGTAACGCCCGCCGTAAACCGGCACGCCCGGCAGAGCCGTCGCGACCGTGGTCAACACATCGAGGTACAGCGGCTCGCCAGTCGCGCCCGGTTCCTTTGTGCGGTCCAGTACGGCGATGCTCTTAACAGTCTTTGGAATCGCGTCCAGCAGCTTCGCGCCAGCCCACGGGCGGAACAGCCGCACCTTAATAAGCCCGACCTTTTCGCCGCGCGCGTTCAGGAAGTCAACGACCTCCTCCGCCGTCTCGCACACGGAACCCATCGCGACGAGTACGCGCTCCGCGTCCGCCGCGCCGTAGTAGTTGAACGGCTTGTAGTCGGTGCCGACGGCGGCGTTAACCTTGTCCATCGCCGCCTCAACAACGGAGGGCAGCTCCGCGTACTGCGTGTTGGACGCTTCGCGCGCCTGAAAGAAAATGTCGCCGTTCTGCGCGGAGCCGCGCAATACGGGGTGATTCGGGTTGTTCGCGCGGGCGCGGAATTTCGCGATAGCCTCGGGCTTTACGAGAGCTTTCAGCTCGTCGTAATCCCAGACCTCAATCTTCTGCATCTCGTGCGACGTGCGGAACCCGTCAAAGAAGTGCAGGAACGGCATGGAGCCTTCAATCGCCGCGATATGCGCGACGGCGGCGAGGTCCATAGCCTCCTGCGGCGAACCGCTTGCGAGCATCGCGAACCCCGTCTGGCGGCACGCCATAACGTCGGAGTGGTCGCCGAAGATTGACAGCGCGTGCGTCGCAAGCGTGCGCGCCGAGACATGGATAACGGCGGGCAGCTGCTCGCCCGCGATTTTGTACATGTTGGGAATCATGAGCAGAAGCCCCTGAGACGCGGTAAAGGTGGACGTGAGCGCGCCCGTGAGTATCGAGCCGTGAACCGCGCCCGCCGCGCCGCCCTCGGACTGCATTTCCACAACCTTGACGGTTTGACCGAAGATATTCCTCCGCTCCTCCGCCGACCATTCGTCGATGTATTCCGCCATCGTGGACGACGGCGTAATCGGGTAAATCGCGGCAACGTCGGTGTATGCGTAAGCCACGTGCGCGGCGGCGGTATTGCCGTCCATCGTTTTGAGTTTTCTTGACATAAAAACCGGCCTTTCAAACTGATTTTTTCGGACGCGCCGCGTCCTGCTGCAATCTCGGTTGCGCGCGGAAAATTCGCCGCCCCGAGAAAAGTCTTTAATTTTGATTATATCATCGCGGGGATTTTCTGTAAAGCATATTTTTCAAGCGGAATCCTTGCAAACCTTGCGTAAAATCACTATCGACAAACGGCGCGCGGTGTGGTATGCTATAGTATCTGTCAGATATGCCGCAATTAAACGGCTGAACAGACAGACGACAAACGGCAGCTTTGCCGATAATCCGAAGGAGATGAAATTATGTCCGACAACAATTACACATTCGAGAACGAGGAATATAAGAAAGCTTACAGGCACACTACCTCGCACATTATGGCGCAGGCGGTGAAGCGGCTGTACCCCGAGACGCGGCTGACTATCGGACCCGCCATCGCCGACGGGTTTTACTACGATTTCGACGCGGCGCAGCCGTTCACGCCCGAGGATTTGGAGAAAATCGAGGGCGAGATGAAGAAAATCATCAAGGAAAAGCTCCCGTTGGAGAGGTTCGAGCTTCCGCGCGCGGAGGCGATTGCCCTCATGCAAGAGCGCGGCGAGCCATACAAGGTAGAGCTAATCGAGAACCTGCCCGAGGACGCGATTATCAGCTTTTACAAGCAGGGCGAGTTTACCGACCTCTGCGCGGGACCGCACGTGGATTCCACGGGACGCATTAAGGCGAACGCCTTTAAGCTAACGTCCGCGACGGGCGCGTATTGGCGCGCGGACAGCAACAACAAGATGCTGCAACGCGTGTACGGCACGTGCTATCTGTCCAAGGACGAGCTTGACGCGTATCTCGCGCGGCAGGAGGAAGCGAAGAAGCGTGACCACCGCAAGCTCGGGCGCGAGCTTGACCTGTTCGCGCTGTATGACGAGGGACCCGGCTTCCCGTTCTTCTTCCCCAAGGGCATGGTGCTCCGCAACGAGCTTGAGGCGTTTTGGCGCGCCGAGCACAAGAAGGCGGGGTATGAGGAGATTCGCACGCCGCTGATTCTCAACGAGGAGCTGTGGCACCGCTCCGGGCATTGGGACCACTATAAGGACAACATGTACTTCACGAAGATTGACGACGGCGACTACGCGATTAAGCCGATGAACTGTCCCGGCGGAATGCTGTCATACAAACGCCGCATGTGGAGCTACAAGGAGTTGCCCGTCCGCATGGCGGAAATGGGTATCGTCCACCGCCACGAGCTTTCCGGCGCGCTGCACGGACTGATGCGCGTGCGGTGCTTCACGCAGGACGACGCGCATCTGTACATGACGCCAGAGCAGGTTCCCGCCGAGATTATCGGCGTTATCGAGCTTGTGGATAAGATGTACAAGGTGTTCGGGTTTGAGTACCGCGTCGAGCTTTCAACGCGCCCTGAAGACTACATGGGCGAGATTGCGACATGGGACGCGGCGGAGCGCGCGCTTGAGGACGCGCTCGTCACGAAGCAGATTAACTACCGCGTCAACCCCGGGGACGGCGCGTTTTACGGACCGAAGATTGACTTCCACCTTGTGGACTGCATAGGGCGCACGTGGCAATGCGCGACGCTTCAGCTTGACTTCCAAATGCCGGAGCGGTTTGGACTGGAATACGTCGGCGCGGACGGCGAAAAGCACCGCCCCGTCATGATTCACCGCACAGTATTCGGCTCGATTGAGCGGTTCATCGGGATTCTGACGGAGCATTACGCGGGCGCGTTCCCGCTGTGGCTGGCTCCCGTGCAGGTCGCAGTCCTGCCGATTACAGACCGCGTGCACGAGTATTCGCAGCAGATTGCGGACAAACTTGAGGAATTGGGCTTGCGCGTCGAGGTTGACACGCGCAGCGAGAAAATCGGGTACAAGATTCGCGAGGCGCAGCTGCAAAAGGTGCCGTACATGCTCGTTCTCGGCGACAAGGAAGCGGAGACGGGCGCGGTGACGGTGCGCTCGCGCGCGGGCGGCGACCTCGGCTCCGTCGCACTCGACGACTTCATCGCGAATGTCGTCGCCGAGCGTGATTCACGTTCGTAACACAATATTCCCTCGTCCCGCCGAGCGGCACTCATCGTCTTATCGTCCTATCGTCGTATTCTACCGTTCCATATCTGGTATCAGTTATCTGTTAACTGTTCGTTGTCATTGCGCTACCCGCGCGGGGCCCCCTTTCTTATGCGAGAAAGGGGGGAAAGCGCATTTAAGAGGGGGCAAGCCCCCTCTTAAAAATCACCCCCACAGCTAGGCGCAAACCAATTGCGGCGTTACGGGCAGTAAGTTTTAATTGGGGATTGCAAGCCGCCATTCGGCAAGGATAAATCGTTGCAACAGGGTCAGCTTTCGCGAAGCGAGCTTGCACTAGCGTGTAGTCTTGTGCCGCGTAATGAGTGACCTGATTTGCGATAGCGACTGGAGATTCAAGTGCTCTGAGAAGCAGGGGATTCTTAAGGGGGCGCAGCCCCCTTAAGTGCGCTTTCCCCCCTTTCTCGCATAAGAAA
The DNA here is from genome assembly GCA_031261325.1 of Oscillospiraceae bacterium. Classification (GTDB taxonomy): domain Bacteria; phylum Bacillota; class Clostridia; order Oscillospirales; family Oscillospiraceae; genus JAIRRO01. The sequence goes on along the minus strand of JAISKH010000066.1, from coordinate 16 downwards.
GGGGGTCCCCGCCGGA
>JAISKH010000050.1 GCA_031261325.1 Oscillospiraceae bacterium | reverse complement strand
CGCGGGCGAGTTCCGTGTCCTACGCGGACGGCGCCCCCTTTCTTACGCAAGAAAGGGGGGAAAGAGCGCTTAAGAGGGGCTGCCGCCCCTCTTAAGAAGCTCCCCGCTCTCAAAGCACTCAAGTCTCCAGTCGCTATCGCAAATCATGGTACTCATTACGCGGTACAAGTTCAAACATGAGTGCACGCTCGCTCACGCGAAAGCCAACCCTGTTGCAACGCAGTTGACCTTGCCAAGTGGCAGCTTGCAACCCAAGCGTTAACCTACTGCCCGTAACTCCGCACTAGGTTTGCGCCTAGCTGTGGGGGTGATTTTTAAGAGGGGGGAACCCCCTCTTAAATGCGCTTTCCCCCCTTTCTCGCATAAGAAAGGGGGCCCCGCGCGGGGAGCGCAAGCGAATCTCCATAGAGAATGAAAAACGATTAGTAAACTAATAAAGCAAGCGCGGCGTTACGCGCAACAAGTGCCCTGCGGGGGACGGGGGAATAAGGAGACATAAAAAAAACCTCGGCGTTTCCGCCGAGGTTTTTTTATGTAGGTTTATGCCGCCGGTGCAACCGAAACAACGTGCGGTTGAACGCCCTCATACCAGTAGATGAAGCCCTCAACGTCAATCTTGTCGCCGACTGCGAGCGCCTTGACCGCTTCGTACACGTCGGTGCCCGCGCCGGTCAGGTACGACTCAACCGTAAAGGAGTACGTGTTGCCGTCAAGCGACACGTTGAAGTACAGGTCGCTGCCGTCCTCGCCCGAGCCGTCCCAGTTGTACAGGAACGCCGCGCCGCTGTCGTCGGCGGCTTCGACGGTAAGTCCCGCAAAGGACGCGAACTCGTTTTGATGCGCAATCAGGTCGTCTGTGCCGAGAAGAGCCGTCGCGTCAAACGCGGGAGCGATGTAGCTGCCCTCGATGATTTCAAAGGTCGCGTCAATAATCTCGACTTCGCCCGACCACGCCGCCTTGTAACCCGAAACACGAATCTTCGTGCCGGGAACGAGCAACGCATAGTCGTCTTCGGAGCACGCCGCGTTGTACAGGAAGTACGCGCCGTCCTCGTCCTGCGTGTAAATCGTCGCCTTGTTGTCCCACCACGACTGCTTCGCCTGAACGTATGTCTCGACCGTTACCGCCGTGTCAAGCTCCGCCGCGATGTATTCGGCGTATGTCAGAACTGCCGCGGGAGCTTCGGGGACTTCGGGAACTTCAGGCTCCGCGGGGACTTCGGGTTCCGCCGGGGCTTCGGATACGACGGGGGCTTCTGTTGCGACAGGTGCTTCGGAGGGTGCGGGGGTTTCTTTTGCGCAGGCTGTGAACGCGAACACACACGCCAGCACGAGCAGGATTGCAATAAACTTTTTCATTACTCTTCTCCTTGTTAAATGTTTATTTAGCCGCGCAAGTGCATTTATTTGCGCGTGTTTATTATACCTGTTTGTGCCGATAAGTCAATAGGAGACTAACTTTTTTTCACTTTTCCCGAAATTTTCTTCCTGACAGCCCCGATTAAAACGTACAGAACTATCACGCTCCACACGATAATCAGCGCGGCGAGAAGCAGCCGCGCGGTTTCGGGCAGCTCGCCCAAGTCGGCTCCGCCCTCGGCGTTGCGCCCGCTCTGCGCGTCAAGTTGGTCAAGGCGGTAAAGCGCGCTCACGTCGCCGTAGAGCTTTTCGATGTACGCCGCGTTAACGACCTCCTTGCGCTTCACGGATTTAACCGTGTTCTCGACGAGCTGCCCCGTCGCGTCGCGCAGCGAGATTGAGCCGTTAAATACGGGCGTTATGAACGTGTTGTTTATGTTGTCCAGCAGCAGCTCGGAAGCTAAAATCTTTATTTCGTAATACGTCGTGTTATCCTCGCCGCTGCGCGACAGGTAGTCTTGATACCCATACGAATGGCGCGCCCTTGTGGTGACGGGCACATAGCCCTCCGTTTCGGCATACGCAATCTGCACTTCGTCGGTCAGCAGGTACTGGGCGAACAGCCACGACGCGAGCACCTCCTGCGGGTCGTCCTTGTTGAACACGCAGACGGACGGTCCCTGCGACAGCATCTGCGGGTTCTCGGTGTCGAACTGCGGAATCGGCAGGACGGCAGTTTCAAACCGCACGAGCTTTTCCGCGGCAATGTCGGTCAGCGGCGCGTCCGTGCCCATCCATGTCGCGCCCGCCGTGGAGTCAATCGCGAATATGCATTGCCCCGAGTTCAGGAAGTTGCCGGGGTAGCTTGAAACCTTAAACGTTGAGAACGCGCCGCTTTGCGCGTGCTCCGCTATCGTGTAGAGCAGCTCTGTCGTCGTGTCGTTAAACAGCTGAATGTCGCCCTCCGCCGTCGAATACGCGCCGCCCTTTTGCCGCAGCTGCTGAATCATCATGTTGTCCGTTGACTTGTAGATGAACGGAATCATCACGTTTTGCCCGTTTACAAGGAACGTACCGTCCTCCGCCTTTGCCATCGCCGCCTCGGAAACCTCCCAGACGAAATCCCACGTCAGCACGGCGGGCAGCTTATAGCCCAGAGCCTCGACAAACGTCTTGTTCACGTAACACGCCTCGGTGGAGCGCATGTAGGGTATCGCGTAATAGTGCCCGTTGAACGAGCATTCGTCCAAAAAGCGCGGGACAATCTCCGACCGCGCGGGCGAATTAAACTTAACCTCGCTCCCGCCCAGCCCGTACTTTTCGTCCGAAAACAGCTCGTCAAGCGGGATAACGGTGTTCTCCCCCGTCAAATACGTCGCGATATGGTCGGGGTACGTTATGCAGACGTTCGGCGTGGTGCCCGTCGCGAGATTTGTGATTACATCGTTATATATCTTGCTGTAGTCCGTGTACAGCCGCAGATTGACGGTTATGTTCGGGTACAGCTCTTCAAAGTCGGCAATGGCTTTCTTGTAAATCGCCGTTTGCGCCTTGTTCGTGTCGTTCTTCGCCCAGAAGGTAATCTCATACTTGCGCGCCGCGTCAAAGCTCTCCGGCAGGGCGAACGTCTCCAAGCCAATCGAACCGTGACAGCCGGATAGCGCGAGCAAGCCCATGAGCGCGAGCGCAACCAGAAGCGCGGATAAAACACGCCGCATTTTGCTCACCCTTTCGTCCCCCCGCGCGCGACGCCCGCCATGACCTTCTTGCGGAAGAGCAGGAACAGGGCGATTAGCGGTACGGAGATAACCACGACCGCCGCCATCATCGCGGGGATATTCTCGCGCCCGAAGCCGTTTTCCCGTATCTCCTGAATCCCGTTTGAGACGAGGAAATAGCTCGCGTCGTCCGTAATCAGTCTCGGCCAGACGAACGAGTTCCAGCACTCGATTACCTTCAGAATCACAATTGTGATTATCGTCGGCTTGCAAATCGGCAGCATGACACGGAACAGATACTTCAGGTCGGACGTGCCGTCCACCTTTGCGGCGTAATACAGCTCGTCCGGTATCTGCGCGAGGTTTTCTTTTAACAGATAGATATAGAACACCGACGTTACGGACGGGAGAATCAGCCCGAGAAACGTGTTCCGCATGTCAAGCGACGTTATGGTCACGAAGTTCGTGACGATTACAAGCTCGTTCGGTATCATCATCAGCGCGAGGAGCAGAATGAACGCGATGTTCTTCCCCCTGAAATTCAGCCGCGCAAAGGCGAACGCGGCGAAAACCGTCACGAACAGCATTATAACCGTGGTGGCGACGGTGAATATCAGCGTGTTCATGAAATATGTGCCGAGCGGCACGGCGGTAAACGCGGAGACGTAGTTCTCCAACGTCGGCGACAGCGTGAAAAACTTGGGTATAAACTCCGAGTTGTACGCGCCGTAGCTTTTAACGGAGGACAGCACCATCCAGTAAAACGGGAACAGCACCATTAAAGCCCAAAAAGCCAGCAGCGCGTAAATGATGACTTTTCCGACCGTTCTGCGGGCGTTTGCGGCGCTTTGCAGCTTATAGTAATCAGCTTGGTTTGTCATAATTCCCCGCCTTTTAATAATAGATGTGTTTCTTGCTTATCAGCGAGTTTATGCATGTTATCGTCAGCACGAGGACGAGCAGGATTATCGCCGCCGCCGAAGCGTAGGACGGGTACCCGCCGCTGTTGCCGTAAAGCATATCGTAAATATAGCCGACGATTGTGTTCATCTCCGCCGCGTTCAAGTCCGTGCCGAACAAGGCGACCGCGTCGCTGTAAGCCTTGAACGCGCCGATAAACGCGGTGATAATCAGGTAAAACAGCATCGGCGAAATCATGGGCAGCGTGATTTTCGTGAACGTGCGGAGCTTGGACGTGCCGTCCACCTTTGCCGCGTCGTAATACTGCTGGTTCACGGAGGCGAGCGCGCTCGTCAGAATCAGCACCTTGAACGGCATTACGACCCAGATTGTGTAAAAGCACAGGACGAACATTTTCGCCCAATACGGTCCGTCAATAAAATCGACGGAGCCGCCGCCGAACATGTTGATAAGCAGGTTAACAAGCCCGTCGGAATACGCCGTCTTTTTGAAGAGTATCATGAACACCAGACCGACGGCGAGCGTATTCGTCACATACGGCAGAAAATAAATCGTCTGGAACATCTGCTTCAGCGGTTTGATTGAGTTCAGCCCCGCGGAAATCAGCAGCGCGACGCCCGTTGAAACGGGCACGGTGATGATGACGAGAATGAACGTATTCTTCACAGCCTGCAAGAAATACGGGTCATGCAGCACGTATGAGTAGTTATACGTGCCGACGCCGAAAAAGGTTTGGGAGGCGGAGTTGTACCCCTCCTCAAACGAATAGACGAACACGTCGATTAACGGGTAAATCATGAAAAACCCCAGAAACAGGAACGCCGGCAAGAGGTAGAGCCACGCCTTGTTATTTCTCTTGTCCATCTGTCAAACCTCGAAAAAGACGCGTTTTTCGGTTCTGCTGTCGAACAAAAACACCTTTGCGGGCTTAACCGTGAAGCCGACCTCCGCCGCGTTGAAGCTCGGCGCGCTCTCCGCGTCGATTATGGCGCGAATCGTCTCGCTCTCGGAAGCCGCGTGCGTTGAGACGACGCTCACGTCGCGCCCCATTACCTCCACGCGGTTCAGCTTGCAGCGCAGCAGGTTGTCGCTCACAGCGTCCGAATCCGCGAGCGTAAAGCCCTCGGGACGGATACCGACGTACACCTCGCGGTTCGTAACGCCCTTAACGGTCAGCACCGCGTCGTCGCCGATAAACAGCGTTTCGCCAATGACCTTGCCCTTGAACACGTTGATGGGCGGCGTGCCGAGGAATTTAGCGACGAAGAGGTTGACGGGGCTGTCGTAAACCTCCTGCGGCTTGCCGACCTGCTCGACAACGCCGCTGCGCATGACGACGATTGTGTCCGAAATGCTCATCGCTTCCTCTTGGTCATGCGTGACGAATACGGTTGTAATCTGCGTCTCGCGCTGTATGCGGCGCAATTCTTCCCGCGTTTGAAGCCGCAGACGCGCGTCAAGGTTGGAGAGCGGCTCGTCCAACAGGAGTATGCGCGGCGTTTTTACCAAGGCGCGCGCAATGGCGACGCGCTGCTGCTGCCCGCCGGAAAGCTCGCTCGGTCGCCGCTCCATAAGCTCGTCGATTTGGACAAGCCCCGCAACCTCCCGCGCGCGCGCCAGCATGTCCGCCTTGGACAGCCTGTCCGCGCCCTTAACGTTTTGCAGCGGGAAAAGTATGTTCTGCTGCACGGTTAAATGCGGATATAGGGCGTAGTTTTGGAACACAAGCCCAACGCCCCTGTTTTCCGGCGGCAACGCCGTAACGTCGTCGTCGCCGAAGAAAATTTTGCCGCTCGTCGGCGCGAGCAGCCCGCAGATTAGGTTCAGCGCGGTGCTCTTTCCGCAGCCGGAGGGACCGAGCAGCCCGATAAGCTCCCCGTCGGCGATTTCAAAGTCAAAATTATTGACCGCAACGACGTCGGCGTGAACCTTCTTGTTGCGGCTGGGGAATGTTTTTGTCAGATTCTGTAATACAACTTTCATCGTGGCTCTTCCTAAAAGGCTAGTTTGTTTTCTTTGCTCTATATATAGTATTTTATCTTATGTTAACACTTTGATTGGTTGTTGTCAACAACAAACTACCTTGTTCCCCTGCGTCTTGCCGCAGCAACGCTTCCTTATTCCCCCCCCGTCCCGCCGCGCGGCGCTTGTTGCGCGTAACGCCGCGCTTGCTTCATTAGTCGTTTGACTATTTTTCAATCTCAAAGGAGATTCGCTTGCCCTACGCGGGCGGCGCCCCCTTTCCAACGCGGGAAAGGGGGGAAAGCGCGCTTAAGGGGCTGTGCCCCTTAAGAATCCCCCTTCTCAAAGCACTCAAGTCTCCAGTCGCTATCGCAAATCAGGTCGCGAGTTACGCGGCACAAGACTAAACTTCAAGTGCAAGCTCGCTAGCGCGAAAGCTGACAATGTTGCTCCGCACATGTCCTTGCCAAGTGGCAGCTTGCAACCCAAGCGTTAACCTACTGCCCGTAACGCCGCAATTGGTTTGCGCCTAGCTGTGGGGGTGATTCTTAAGAGGGGCACAGCCCCTCTTAAGTGCGCTTTCCCCCCTTTCTCGCATAAGAAAGGGGGCCCCGCGCGGGTAGCGCAAGGACGTAGATAACATCTAACAGATAATAGATAACAGATATGGAACGGAAGAATACGACGATAGGGCGAGAGACGCAGAGTGCCCTGCGGGGGACGAGGAGAATATTGTGTTAACATTTGTTTAGATTTTTTTCAAAACCCTATTGACAAAGCCGCGCGCCGCGTGTTATAGTGTCGCAAGTGAACAATGGTGTTCGCCGAAATCGCACGTGGGGTAGCCCCTAACACGCCACGTACCGTTTCGGTGAGCACTATTTATTTTTGTCAGTTGTTAAAGGAGGATTTGCAATGAAAGACGTATCCGAGCTTTTCGGCAGCCTGGTATTCAGCGATTCCGTTATGCGCACGCACTTGCCGAAAGACATCTACAAAGCCCTTAAAAAAACCATCGAGCAGGGCACGCATTTGGAGCTGGACGTTGCGAATGTCGTCGCCGCCGCAATGAAAGATTGGGCTATCGAGCGCGGCGTTACGCACTTCACCCACTGGTTCCAACCCATGACGGGTATCACCGCCGAGAAGCACGACAGCTTCATCTCGCCCGTGGACGGCGGCAAGATTATCATGGAGTTTTCCGGTAAGGAGCTTGTCCGCGGCGAGCCTGACGCGTCGTCGTTCCCCTCCGGCGGACTGCGCGCGACGTTTGAGGCGCGCGGGTACACCGCTTGGGACCCGACGAGCTACGCGTTCATTAAAGACGGCACGCTCTGTATCCCGACCGCGTTTTGCAGCTATTCCGGCGAAGCTCTGGACAAGAAAACGCCGCTCCTGCGCTCCATGCAGGCGATTAGCGCGGCGGCTCTGCGTATCCTGCGCCTGTTCGACAATAAGGACGCAAAACGCGTGCTGACGACGGTCGGTCCCGAGCAGGAATATTTCCTGATTGACAAGAAGTATTATCTCGCCCGCCCCGACCTTGTTTACACGGGTCGCACGCTGTTCGGCGCGCGACCGCCAAAGGGACAGGAGCTTGAGGACCATTACTTCGGCGCGCTTAAGCCGCGCGTGTCCGCGTTCATGAAAGAGCTGGACGAAGAGCTGTGGAAGCTCGGCATACTCGCAAAGACGAAGCACAACGAGGTCGCCCCCGCGCAGCATGAGCTGGCGCCCATATTCTCGACGACGAATATCGCCGCCGACCACAATCAGTTGACGATGGAGCTGATGAAGAAAATCGCCGACAAGCACGGACTCGCCTGCCTGCTGCACGAGAAGCCTTTCGCGGGAATCAACGGCTCCGGCAAGCACAACAACTGGTCAATATCGACCGACACGGGCACGAACCTGCTTGACCCGGGCGAAACGCCTTATGACAACGCGCAGTTCCTGCTGTTCCTCGTCGCGGTTATCCGCGCGGTTGACGATTATCAGGATTTGCTCCGCATCTCGGTCGCGAGCGCGGGCAACGACCACCGCTTGGGCGCGAACGAAGCTCCCCCCGCAATCGTCTCGATGTTCCTCGGCGAAGAGCTGAACGACATTCTTGAGGCTATCGACACGGGCGCGTCCTATGTCGGGCACGAAAAGGTGCAGATGGCTATCGGGGCGACGGTTCTGCCGCACTTCCCCAAGGACACGACGGACCGCAACCGCACCTCACCTTTCGCCTTTACCGGCAACAAGTTCGAGTTCCGTATGCTCGGCTCCAACCTCTCGATTGCGGAACCGAACGTCGTGCTGAACACCGCCGTCGCGGAAGTGCTGTCCCGCTTTGCGGACGCGCTTGAGGGCTCAAAGGACTTCATAGGCGACGTTGCGAAGCTGATTAAAAAGACAATCGGCGAGCATAAGCGTATAATCTTCAACGGCAACGGCTACGACGATTCGTGGGTGGTGGAGGCGGAGAAGCGCGGACTGTCCAACCTTAAGACGACTCCCGCCGCGCTCGGTGCGTTCCTGACCGAGCGGAACATCAAGCTCTTCACAAAGCACGGCGTTTACACGGAAAAGGAACTGGAAAGCCGCCACGAGATTTACCTCGAAAGCTACGCCAAGACGATTAACATCGAGGCTCTCGCGCTTATCGACATCGTGAACCAGAGCATCGTCCCCGCCGTCATCGACTATCAGAACGACCTCTCGGAGCTGCTGCTGCGCAAGAGCAAGGTCGGCGGATATGACAACTCGCTTGAGGACAGCCTGCTCGCAAACACCTCCCGTCTCGGCGCGTCGCTGGCAAAGAAGCTTGCGGCTCTGGAAGCGGAAACCATTGCGGTGCGCGGCATTGAGGACAGCATTGAAGCGGCGGACGCTTATCGTGAGCGCGTGTTCGCGGCAATGAGCGAGCTGCGGCTCGTGGTTGACGAGCTTGAGCTTATCGTCGGCAAGAAGTACTGGCCGCTGCCGACCTACGGCGAGATTCTTTACTCGGTTATATAGCGCGAGCGACCGGGCGCACTCGTTTCATCGCGACATCAAAATATGTACAATGGCGTACACTAAACCGCGCGGGCTTGCCCGACGGTTAGGTGTACGCCTTTTTGCACAAACGCGAAAAATAAAAAACGGAAAAAGGAGAATGTATCAATGGACGCAATTATCGGTAATTTTTCACTAATCGACACCTTTTGGGTACTCTTCGCGGCAATGCTGGTTTTCTTCATGAACCTCGGGTTCGCATCGGTTGAGGCGGGCATGGCCCGCAGCAAGAACACGGTCAATATCCTCTCCAAGAACTTCATCGTTTTCGCGGTCAGCTCCATCGGCTTCCTGTTCCTCGGTTGGGGACTCATGTTCGGCGGAGACAACCCAATCATCGGCACGCAAAATCTGTTCATCGTCGGCAAATCGACGGAGCATTTGCAGTCCGTGTACGGCGACACGCTGACGAGCACGGTGCCTTTCTGGGCTAAGTTCTTCTTCCAGCTCGTGTTCTGCGGCACGGCGGCGACCATCGTATCCGGCGCGGTTGCCGAGCGCATCAAGTACATCTCGTTCATCATATTCTCGCTCGTTTTGACGCTTGTCATTTACCCGATAGTCGGTCACTGGGTATGGGGCGGCGGCTGGCTCGCGCAGCTCGGTTTCCAAGATTTCGCGGGCGACACGGTTGTTCACTCCGTCGGCGGCTGGGCGGCTCTCGCGGGCGTTATGCTCCTCGGACCGCGCATCGGCAAGTACGGAAAGGACGGCAAGGTCAAGGCTATCCCCGGGCACAACATGTCCCTTGCGACTATCGGTCTTTTCGTCCTCTGGCTGGGCTGGTTCGGGTTTAACCCCGGCTCCACAATGAGCTTCCAAGACCCGACAGCGGTTGCGCACATACTCATGACGACGAACACGGGCGCGATTGCCGCCGTCGTCACCTCAACGATTGTCGCGTGGATTTTCATCGGAAAGCCCGACCTCGGCATGACAATCAACGGCTGCCTCGCGGGGCTTGTCGCCGTAACGGGCGGTTGCGCGTACTTCACGGTCGGCGCGTCGCTTATCATCGGCGCAATCGCGGGCGCGGCTGTCGTCGGCTTCGTTATCTTCTTTGACAAGATTAAGATTGACGACCCCGTTGGCGCGACCTCCGTTCACCTCGGCTGCGGCGTATTCGGCACAATCTGCGTCGGTCTGTTCGCCAAGGCTGACGTGACAAGTCTCTCCACAGTTAACGGCTTGTTCTACGGCGGCGGCGCGAAGCTCCTCGGCACGCAGCTGCTCGGCACAGTCGTCGTCGGCGCCTTCGTCCTCATCAGCTCGCTCGTCGTGTGGTTCGTCATCAAAAAGACGCTCGGCATGCGCGTCTCCGCCAAGGAGGAAATTGAGGGTCTGGACATCGGCGAGCACGGCAACTACGCGTATCCCGATTTCGTTATCGCGGAGCCGCTTCTCGGCTCGGGCGACGGCGCAACGACAGCACCCGCAATGGTCAGCAAGCCCTCCGTTTCCCCGAACGTCGCGGTTGAGGTTCACAATCACGCAAGCTCCGACGCGAAGATTACAAAGGTCACGATTATCACGAATCAAAGCAAGTTCGACGTGCTGCAATCCGCGCTTGAATCTATCGGCATAACGGGACTTACGGTTACGAACGTGCTCGGTTACGGTATGCAAAAGGGTCACGTTGAGTACTATCGCGGCGCGCGTGTTGAGACGCGGCTGCTCCCCAAGGTGCAGGTTGACATCGTAATCTGCAAGGTGCCGACGGCGATTCTCGTGAACACGGTAAAGACCGCGCTGTACACAGGCAGCGTCGGCGACGGCAAGATTTTCATCTTCGACGTTGAGAATGTCATAAAGGTTCGCACAGGCGAAGAGGGCTACGACGCACTCCAAGACGAAGCTGAATAATGAAAAAACCGCCGAAAGGCGGTTTTTTCATTATTCCCCTCGTTCCGCCGCGCGGCACTTGTTGCGCGTTGCACCCGCCCCACCTTAAAAGGACGTTTCGCGCGTCGGCGCGGGCGAGGCTCGTGTCCTACGCGGACGGCGCCCCCTTTCCAACGCGGGAAAGGGGGGAAAGCGCGCTTAAGGGGCTGTGCCCCTTAAGAATCCCCCTTCTCAAAGCACTTGAATCTCCAGTCGCTATCGCAAATCAGGTCGCGAGTTACGCGGCACAAGACTACACCTTAGTGCAAGCTCGCTCGCGCGAAGCTGACATTGTTGCAACGATTTATCCTTGCCAAGTGGCAGCTTGCAACCCAAGCGTTAACTTACTGCCCGTAACGCCGCACTAGGTTTGCGCCTAGCTGTGGGGGTGATTTTTAAGAGGGGGCTTTCCCCCTCTTAAATGCGCTTTCCCCCCTTTCTCGCACAAGAAAGGGGACCCCGCGCGGGGAGCGCAGGACGTAGATAACATCTAACATATAATAGATAACAGATATGGAACGGTAAGACGCGACGCGGGACGAAAGGACGATGAGTGCCGCTCGGCGGGACGTGGGGAATATTGTGGCTACACAATAAAATCAATGTCAGAGAAATTCCCCCAAACGCTTGACAAGCGCTCACGTTTGAATTAAAATATCCCAGTGCCTGAAAATCAATCGCGCAAAGCGCAATTGATTTCAATAAGTCGCCTTCGGCGACTCGTTAATTGTTAATTGTCAATTGTTAATTGTTAATTGTCAATCTACGCACCTTTAGCTCAGTTGGTAGAGCACCTGACTCTTAATCAGGGTGTCCAGGGTTCGAGCCCCTGAAGGTGTACCATGTAACCCCGAAACCTTGCGGTTTCGGGGTTTTTTGTTGTGCACCGCAACCCCACCCCCCCACAACGCCAAATTCGCCCACTTAGCCGCGGCGTGTTGACCTTAATTCGCGGTTGTGGTATAATCAAAAGGCGCAGTTCGCGCACATTGTAACCTCGGTTATCAACATAACCGTAGCCGTCATCAACAATTCACGTCGCCAAAACCACATTGGAGGTTTTATTATGAAGAAGCTGATACCCGTCGCGCTCGTCGTCGCAATGGTTTTCGCGCTTGCAACATCGGCGCTTGCCGCGCCCGAGCCGCCGCTTGCGTCGCTGTCCGTTTCCGGCGGGCACGTCGCGGCTATCACGGCGGACGGCGCGCTCTATACTTGGGGCAACAACTCCTACGGGCAGCTCGGCATCGGCAACCGCACGAGCAAGCTCAGCCCCACAAAGGTTGCCGACGGCTATGTTTCCGTCGCCGCGGGGAGCACGCACACGCTTGCAATCGCGGTGGACGGCTCGCTTTACGCTTGGGGCGACAACAGCTACGGACAGGTCGGGGACGGCTATCGCCTCGCGCGTCTGCAACCCGTCAAGGTCATGACGGACGTTGCGGCTGTAGCGGCGGGCGGAAGTCACTCGCTCGCGCTCAAGACGGACGGCACGCTCTACGCTTGGGGGCAGAACGCCTATGGGCAGGTCGGGGACGGCAGCCGCATCGCGCGGTTGCTTCCGATTAAAATCGCGAGCGACGTCGCGTTTATCGCGGCGGGCGACAACCATTCGGTTTACATAACCACCGACGGCACGCTCTACGCTTGGGGCGCGAACGCGCGCGGACAAGTGGGCGACGGCAGCCGCGTTGACAGATTGAAGCCGGTTAAAATTAAAGGCGGCATGAAGTCCGCCGCGCCCGGCGGCGCGCACACGCTCGCCATTACGGAGGACGGCACGCTCTACGCATGGGGCAGCAACGCTTTCGGGCAACTCGGCGACAAGTCGCGCGTTGACCGCCTGCTACCCGTTAAGGTCATGGAAAACGTCGCGAGCGTCGCGGCGGGCAGCAGCGCGCTCGACATGACGGGGCTTGGCTCCGCAACGGGCGACGGCGCGCTTGTGTCGATTATCATCTCCCTCATGGGCGGCGCGCACTCGACCGCGCTAAAGACTGACGGCACCGTTTGGGCTTGGGGCAGCAACAATTACGGGCAATTGGGCGACGCATCGCGCACCGACAGGCTCACGCCCGTTAAGATTATGGACGACGCGATTGCAATCGCGGGCGGCGGAGACGCTTGCGCCGCGCTGAAGGCTGACGGCTCGCTCTACACATGGGGCTTTAACTCGCACGGGCAGGTCGGAGACGGCACGCGGCTGGATAAGCTCGCGCCCACGCGCGTCCTGACCGGAGTGCGCACCGACGATTCCGCAACGAACGCGCCCGAAGCGGAGAAGCCCGCGAACACGCCGCTGCTTTCCGCCGCACCGAACCCGAGCCGCGTACTGCTCGACGGCAAGGAGGTAAAGTTCGACGCGTACACCGTCGCGGATTACAACTATTTCAAGCTGCGCGACCTCGCTTTCGCGCTGAACAACTCGCTGAAGCGGTTCAGCGTTGACTATTACTCGACGGAGAACATCATCGCGCTGACGGCGGGCGGGCGTTACACCGCAATCGGCGGCGAGCTTGCGGCGGGCGGCGGCACGGCGCAAGCAACCTCGCCGAGCACGGACACGCTCTACCTGAACGGTACGCCAATCGCGCCAAAGGGCTACAACATCGCAAACGCAAACTATTACAAGCTGCGCGACATTATGAAGCTGCTGAACGTCTCCGTAACGTGGGACGCGGCGAACGACACTATAATTATTGACACGAGCAAGCCGTATTCGGAATAGGCTAATGGGTACCTTTCGCGGCATATAACGCACATTTGCGGCTGTATTGGAGACTTTATGACATTAAAAATCGGTATTGACATAGGGAGCACGACGGTTAAAACCGTTGTGCTCTCCGAATCGGGGGAGCTTCTTTTCCGCGCGTATGAGCGGCACATGTCGCGCGCGCGAACCAAGGCTCTTGAGCAATTGCGGGCGGCGCAGAGCGTAATCGGCACGGCGCGCGCCAACGTCGCGATTACAGGCTCGGCGGGTCTCGGCGTTGCAAAAGCGTCGGGCATTCCGTTCGTGCAGGAGGTTTACGCGACGGCGGCGGCTGTGCGCGAGTATATCCCCGACACGGACGCGGTAATCGAGCTTGGCGGCGAGGACGCGAAAATCATATTCTTCTCCGGCGGACTTGAGGAGCGCATGAACGGCTCCTGCGCCGGCGGGACGGGCGCGTTCATCGACCAAATGGCGACGCTGCTGAACGTCACGCCCGCGGAGCTGGACGAACTCAGCCTGAATTGCGAGCGCGTTTACCCTATCGCGTCGCGCTGCGGCGTGTTCGCCAAGAGCGACATTCAGCCGATATTGAATCAGGGCGGGCGCAAGGAGGACGTTGCGGCGAGCGTGTTTCAGGCGGTCGTTGACCAGACGGTCGCGGGACTTACGCAGGGGCGGGAGCTTACGGGCAAGCTCGTGTTTCTCGGCGGACCGCTGACATTCCTGAAAGGTTTGCGGCTGCGGTTCAAGGAAACGCTGGAGCTTGACGCGGAGCACGCGATTTTCCCCGAAAACGCGGACTGCTTCGCGGGCATAGGTGCGGCATTATGCGCGGACGGCGCGACGTTTACGTGCGACGAGCTGCTTGAGCTGCTCGAAAACGCGGCGGATTCCGGCGGAGCGACGGACGTTATGCCGCCGCTGTTCACGTCGCAGGCGGAGTACGACGAGTTCGCCGCAAGGCACGCGCGCGCAACGCCGACGGAGGTGGACGCGGACGCGTACTCGGGCGACGCGTACCTCGGTATTGACGCGGGCAGCACGACGACGAAGCTCGTCCTCATAACGCCCGACGGCGGCATTCTGTACAGCTACTACGGCGCGAACCGCGGCGACCCCGTGTCCATCGTGCTCGCGCAATTGCGGGAGCTTTACGCGCGGTTTTCCCCGCGCGTCACGATTCGCGGCAGCGCGGTCACGGGTTACGGCGAGGAGCTGATTAAAAACGCGTTCGGCTGCGACCTCGGGCTTGTCGAGACAATGGCGCACCTCACGGCGGCGCGGCACTTCGACCCCGAGACGGACTTCATAATCGACGTCGGCGGGCAGGACGTGAAGTGCTTCAAAATCCGCAACGGCGCGGTGGACAGCATCATGCTGAACGAAGCGTGCTCGTCCGGCTGCGGCAGCTTTATTGAGACGTTCGCGCGCGCTCTCGGGTACGAGATTGCGGACTTCGCAAAGCTGGGACTGTTCGACCCCGCGCCGGTCAACCTCGGCTCGCGCTGCACGGTGTTCATGAACTCATCGGTCAAGCAGGCGCAGAAGGACGGCGCGAGCGTCAACGCGATAAGCGCGGGACTTAGCATATCCGTCGTCAAAAACGCGGTGTACAAGGTCATTCGCGCGGCGAATGCCGACGACCTCGGCAAGCGCATCGTCACGCAGGGCGGCACGTTCCTGAACGACGCGGTGCTGCGCGGGTTTGAGCGCGAGATTGGACGCGAGGTGACGCGCCCGACGATTGCGGGTTTAATGGGCGCGTATGGTGCCGCGCTTCGCGCGGCTCAATTGACAATTGACAATGGACAATTGTCAATTAGCGGGGGATTATTGTCGGCGGAAGCTTTGGAGACTTTTTCGCATGAGTCGAAGCCTTTGACTTGTAACGGGTGCACCAATCATTGCCGCATGACTGTTAACACGTTCGGCGGCGGGCGGCGGTACATTTCGGGCAACCGCTGTTCGCGCCCGCTGGGACTTGAGAAATCGACGGAGCCGAACCTCATGCGGTGGAAATACGACAAGCTCCGCGCAATGCAAGGCGTCGGCGCGGGGACGGGCGTGCGCGGCAAAATCGGCATTCCGTTCGGGCTGAACATGTACGAAAATCTGCCGTTCTGGTTCGAGTTTTTCACCGCGCTGGACTTTGAAATCGTGCTGTCACCGGAGTCGTCGCGCGCGCTTTACCTGAAAGGTCAGCGCACAATTCCGAGCGACACGGTGTGTTACCCCGCAAAGCTTATGCACGGGCACATCGAGCACCTGCTCGACATGGGCGTGGACGCGATATTCTATCCGTGCCTGCCGTACAACTTCGACGAGGGCATTTCCGACAACCACTACAACTGCCCCGTTGTCGCGTACTACCCCGAGCTGCTGGGCGCGAACATGCCGCGACTGCGCGGCGCGCGGTACCTGAACCCGTATTTCGGGCTGCACAACAAAAAAGGCTTCCGCGTCAAGGCGGGGGAGTACTTCGAGACGGAGTTCGGCGTGCCGCGCAAGCTTACGGCAAAAGCCGCGGACCGCGCCTACGCCGCTTACGAGCGGTACCGCGCGGAGCTAGCGGAGGAGGGCGCGCGCGCGCTTGAGTACGCCCGCGCGAACGACAAGCCCGTTATAGTCGCGGCGGGGCGACCGTACCACATTGACCCCGAGATTAACCACGGAATTGACGAGCTGATTACGTCTTACGGCTTGGTGCTCGTGACGGAGGACGCTGTGGCGCAGGGCATGGGGCGCGAGAACCGCACGGTGCTGAACCAATGGACATATCAGGCGCGCATGTACAACGCGGCGCGTTACGTGACGACGCAGCCGAACATGCAGCTCGTGCAGCTCGTCTCGTTCGGGTGCGGCACGGACGCGATAACCGCCGACGAAACGCGCGCGATACTCGAACGCGGCGGAAAACTGTATACACAGTTTAAGATTGATGACATCAACAATCTCGGCGCGGTAAGGATTAGGTTGCGCAGCCTGATAGCTGCAACATCATAACTACATTATTCCCCCGTCCCCCGCAGGGCACTTTGCGTCTTTCGTCCTGCGTCGCACTCTTCCGTTCCATATCTGTTATCTATTATCAGTTATCTGTTACTTGCTCCTTGCGCTCCCCGCGCGGGGCCCCCTTTCTTATGCGAGAAAGGGGGGAAAGCGCACTTAAGAGGGGTAAAACCCCTCTTAAGAATCACCCCATATGCTAGGCGCAAACCGATTGCGGTGCGACGGGCAGTAAGTTAACGCTGGTGTTGCAAGCTGCCATTCGGCAAGGACATGTGCGTTGCAACATTGACAACTTCGCGAAGCGAGCTTGCACTAAAGTGTAGACTTGTGCCGCATAATGAGTGACCTAATTTGCGATAGCGACTGGAGACTTGAGTGCTTTGAGAGCAGGGGCTTCTTAAGGGGGGCGGCAGCCCCCTTAAGCGCTCTTTCCCCCCTTTCTTGCGTAAGAAAGGGGGCGCCGTCCGCGTAGGACACGGAACTCGCCCGCGCCGACGCGCGATACGAGCGAATTTCCTTTGAGATTGAAAAACATTCAAAAATCTAATACAGCAAGCGCGGCGTTACGCGCAACAAGTGCCCTGCGGGGGACGAGGAGAATAAGGTATGGCTGAATTAAAATATGATGAGAGCGGCAGGCTGCTGTTCACAAAAGAAATGAAAAAAGAATACACCCTGTTGATTCCGCAGATGCTGCCGATTACGTTCACGTTTCTGAAAAAAGTGTTCGAGCTGTACGGCTACAAGTGCGAAATGCTGACGACGACGCACCGCGGCATCGTGGATACGGGGCTGAAATACGTGCATAACGACACGTGTTACCCCGCCCTGCTCGTAATCGGGCAGCTCATTGAGGCGGTCAATTCGGGGCAGTACGACACGTCAAAGCTCGCCCTGCTCATTTCGCAGACGGGCGGCGGGTGCCGCGCCTCGAACTACATTCACCTGCTGCGCAAGGCTCTGGAAAAGGCGGGGCTGGCGCACATTCCCGTCGTGTCTATTAACCTGTCGGGTCTGGAGAAAAACCCGGGCTTCTCGCTGACAATTCCGATTATTCGGCGGCTCGTCATGGCGATGATTTACGGCGACTTCCTCATGTGGCTGGCGAACCAGACGCGACCATACGAGGTGACGAGCGGCACGACGGAGCTGCTGATTGCGCATTGGACGGACGAGATTGTCGCGCTGTTCGGAGACGGCAAGGGCATGACGCGCAAGGAGATGCGGAGCATTTTACTGCGCATCGCGGCGGACTTCGCGGGGGTTGAGCGCGCGGGCGCGCCAAAGCCGCGCGTCGGCGTGGTGGGCGAGATTTACGTCAAGTTCGCGCCGCTCGGCAACAACAATCTGGAAGCGTTCCTGCTGGCGGAGGGTTGCGAGCCGGTCGTTCCCGGGCTAACGGACTTCATGATTTTCAAGATTAACAACCGCTCCGTGGACGTTGACCTGTACCACGGCAACAAGCTGAAAAAGCTCGTCGCCGACGTGTTCCAGAAATACATAGAGGGTATGCAGCGCGTCATGATTGAAGCGGTGAAGTCGCAGCCGTGCTTCCGCCCGATGGGCAGCTTTGCCGATTTGCAGCGGCTGATTAAGGGCTATTTGGGTTACGGCAACAAAATGGGCGAGGGCTGGCTGCTGACGGCGGAGATGCTGGAGCTGATACACTCGGGCACGTCGAACATCGTGTGCACGCAGCCGTTCGGCTGTCTGCCGAACCACGTCGTCGGCAAGGGCATGATTCGGCGGCTGAAGGACGACTACCCCGACAGCAACATCGTCGCCGTGGACTACGACCCGGGCGCGACGCGGATAAACCAAGAGAACCGCATAAAGCTAATGATTTCCAACGCCGGACGGCACGCCGAAGCTCCCGAGCACGCTTCGTCCGAGCAGCCGATTGCGGCGGCAAAATAAAAAATCCGCCGCAAGGCGGATTTTTCCTTGTAATCGCGCTCTCAAATTTGTGCAGAGATTGAGAGGAAAAGCGCGGACTTTGACCGTATAATAAGAATTGCAATTGCGAAAGGGGCTAAACGATGGAATGGATTGAGGATTTGAACGCGGCTGTGGAGTACATCGAGCGGGAGCTGGACGGCAAGATAGAGTACGAGCAATTGGCGAAAATCGCGCGTTGCTCGGAATATCATTTCCAGAGAATGTTCGGTTACATGGCGGGCGTTACGCTGTCCGAGTATATTCGGCGGCGGAGAATGTCCCGCGCGGCGGCGGACATGCGAAGCGGCGGCAAGGTCATCGACGTTGCGCTGAAATACGGCTACGATTCGCCGACGGCGTTCAACCGCGCGTTTCAAGCCGTGCACGGCGTTGCGCCGTCGAACGCGAAGCAGAGCGGCATAACCCTGAAATCCTATCCCCCGATAAGCTTCAAAATTACGATTAAAGGGGTAGAAGAAATGAATTACAGAATCGAAGAAAAAGCGGCGTTCCGCATAGTCGGCGTTCGCGAGGCGCTCCCGACAGACGTTGAGGAGAGCTTTGAATGTGTGCCGCTGTTCTGGCAAAAGTCCGCGCCGCAAATCCCGCAGATAACCGCGCTGATGGACGGCGAACCCAAGGGTCTGCTCGGCGTATCGACCTGCAACGAAACGGAGGGTGGGCAGAACTATTACTTCATCGCCGTCGCGAGCGGTAAACCCGCCGCCGAGGGTATGCACGAATTGACAGTCCCCGCGGGAACGTGGGCGATATTCAGCGGCAGCGGCACGTCGGCGGACATTCAGGCGTTGCAGGTGCGAATCGTGTCCGAGTGGATGCCGACCTCCGGCTACGAGTGGGCGAACGCACCCGACATTGAGGTCTATCTGTCGGCGGAACCCGCCGACACGCGGTTTGAGGTCTGGCTCCCCATAGCCAAGAAATAATTCCTTATTCCCTCGTCCCGCCGAGCGGCACTCATCGTCTTATCGTCTTGCGTCGTGCTTTGCCGTTCCATATCTGTTTTCAGTTATAAATTATATTTCCTATTTCCTTGCGCTACCCGCGCGGGGCCCCCTTTCTTATGCGAGAAAGGGGGGAAAGCGCACTTAAGAGGGGCTGTGCCCCTCTTAAGAATCACCCCC
>JAISKH010000048.1 GCA_031261325.1 Oscillospiraceae bacterium | reverse complement strand
GGGGGTGATTCTTAAGAGGGGCACAGCCCCTCTTAAGTGCGCTTTCCCCCCTTTCTCGCATAAGAAAGGGGGCCCCGCGCGGGTAGCGCAAGGAAATAGGAAATATAATTTATAACTGATAACAGATATGGAACGGAAAGACGCGACGCAGGACGAGAACAAGTAGCGTTGCTGCGGCAAGACGCGGGGAATATTGTTAGTATTTGAACCCACTACCCCCAATAAATTCTCTTAGAATAGAAAAAGCAGGCACAACGGCGGCGTCGATGTCCGCGAAGCGCGACAGCGAGGGCGCAAACGCGCTCAGCTCGGCGTGTCGGGCAATCCCCAGCGGTATCGAGCGGAGCAGCGGTTCCGCGAACCGCTTCAGAACCGCCAGCTCGTAGGGCATCGCGCTGTCGAGCAGCAGGTGCGCCCTGTGTTTGTAAGGGGAAATGTACATTTTCTCGCCGCGCCGAATGTTCGCCCACATCGCGAGCGTCGAGTCCGCGCCCGTGCCGCGAAACAGGCTGTCGCGGATTATCCGCCGCGTCAGGCGCGTCCACGTACCGCGATAGACGGGCACGCCGCGGTCGGAAACGTCGCTCCGCGCGCTGATGTACAGCCCGAACGCTTCGGGGTGCCGCCCCGCGAGACGGTCGGACAGCGCGTGAATCCCCTCAAAAATCGCGACCTCGTTCTTGCCGAGTGTCAGCGGTTCGGTTTCATTTTCGACGCGCGACTGCTGTGAGAACGAGAAATGCGGAACCTGAATCCCCTGCCCGCGCCCAAGCCGCGTGAAATGCGCGTCGAGCAGCTCCATGTCCATTCCGGCGGGCGACTCGTAGTCAATCTCGCCCTCGGGCGTTCGCGGCGCGGTTTCCGGCTGCACCGTCAGGAAATAGTTGTCGAGCGACACCGTGTGCGCGCGCACGCCGAGCAGTTCGAGCTTGTCGGAGAGCTTTTTCGCGGTCGTCGTCTTGCCGCTGCCGCTGGGTCCCGCGAGCAGTACGACGGGGCTGACGCGCAGGTGCTGCGCGATTTGCGCCGCCGCTTCCGCCGTTTTGGTTTCAAACACAGCTTCGCACTCTTCGGCGAACCCAAACGCGTCACCGCGCGCCCGTTCGTTGATATAAGATAACTCAAAATTCAAAGCAAATTCCCCCGCTAAAATCAAAATCCGTCGGTTACGCCGACACTAATATTCATAATTTGCGGAATCGGGCAAAATTGAGAGCTTTTTCGCGATGATTTGTTCGATTCCGCTGACATATTCATATGGGTATTTCGGGTTAAATATCCGCATTAGTCGCCCGTCGGGCGTAACTATTTTCGTAACTCCCCCGCCGCCGAGCGCGAAAACGCTACACAATTCGTCCATCATGACGATGTTGTACAGCCCCTCGTAACCCGCTTGCGACCAGCCGACGTTCTCAAAGCCGCCGGACATGTACTTCTGGCGGTAGAGGTAGTAGGGCTTGAAACCGTTGCGGCGCAACGTTGTGTTCGCGTAGTCGAGCATTGCGCGCACCTCGTCGCCCGTCGGCAGTCGCGCCGCGCCCTCGAGCTTGAGCGTTGAGCCTTTCTTCAGCGCGAGCGTATGTACGGTTACATTCGGCAAATTCAGCGACTTTATTACGTCGAGCGTGCTCTTGAAGCCGTGCACATCGTCGGCGGGCAACCCCGCAATCAGGTCGGCGTTGATGCACTTGAAGCCCGCGTCGCGCGCGTCGTCAATCGCGTTCAGCACGTCCTCGGGCGTGTGCCGCCGCCCGATTGCGTCGAGCACGCGTTGCTCCATCGACTGCGGGTTCACGGAGACGCGCGTTGCGCCGTGCTCGCGCATTATTTGCAACTTTTCGCGCGTGATTGTGTCGGGACGACCCGCCTCAACCGTGTATTCGAGCAGGTGCGATAGGTCGAGCCGCGCGTTCAGCGTGTCCAGCAGCTCCGCGAGCTGCCGCGCGTCGAGCGTTGTGGGCGTGCCGCCGCCGATGTAGAGCGAGGTTACGCGCAGTCCAAGCCCCGCGATTACGCGCCCCGTCGCTTCGATTTCGCGTTGCAGCGCGTCCAGATATGGCGGAATGAGCTTCGCCGTTTTTTCGACGCTTTGGCTGACGAAGCTGCAATAGGCGCAGCGCGTCGGGCAGAACGGGATACCGATATAGACCGCAACGTCCTGCGGCGCAAGGCTTTTGCGAACTTTAAGCTCGGCGCGCGCCGCGTCAAGACACAACTCCGCGCGCTCCCTTGAGACGAAATATTCGCTGCGGAACTTCGCGACAGCCGCGCGTTCGGAGTGCGTTTCCAGCATTCGCGACAGCAGCGTGGACGGGCGAATGCCCGTGAGCGCGCCCCAATCGGGCGTTGTGCCTGTCATTTTCACCGCCGCGCGGTAAAACGCGAGCTTCACAATCTTTTGCAGCTCGCGTGAGCGCGCCACTTCGCGTGACTTTTCGGTTGTCAGCGCGGCATTTTGCGTGAATTTTTCAACCGGGATTCGCGCTTCGCCGCGAAAACGCTTGCCCTCGCCGTCGGTTATGAGCGCGGTCGCCGCCGCGAGCTGCTCACCGATGCGCAGCGTTGACTTGACGGAGAGCTGCGATTGCGGCGTCTTCTCTTCGCCGCCGTACTCCGGTCGCTCGTTCGGGAAGAGCGCGAGCAAGATTTGCTCCACCGCGTACTTGTAGTCGTGCCCCTCAAGGCGCAATTTCATGGTTTAATCCTCTAATTCCGCGTCGGGAAACTCGCCGAGCGCGTAACGCACGTAGTAGTTGAACCGCCGCTCATGCTCGAGCGTCGAGCTTTCCGCGTGCCCCGGGTAGACCTCCCAGTCGCCGGGCAGCTCCGACAGCCGCTTGAGCGACGCGACGAGCTGCTCCATGCTGCCGAGAATCGAGTCCGTGCGCCCGCAGGAGTCGCGGAACAACGTGTCGCCGGTGAACAGCGCGCGCTCGTCGGGGTGCGAAGCGTCGAGCGTGATGAGCGACACGCCGCCGGGCGTGTGCCCCGGGGTTTCAAACGCGGTGAAGGACAGCGAACCGATTGCGATTGTGTCTCCGTCGCGGTAGTTCTTCAGCCCATCGAAAGCGGGCATAAGGCGCGCGGCGCGCTCGATTGCCGACTGCCCCGCAACGTCTTTCGCGTGAATGTAGGTCGGCGCGCCCGTCTCCTCGCGCACGGCGTCCAACCCCATGTAGTGGTCGAAGTGCCCGTGCGTCAGGAATATCGCGCGCGGTTTCAGCCCGTTCGTCTCGATGTAGTCGAGAATCGTGTTTGACTCCGCGCCCGGGTCGATAATCGCACATTCGAGCGTCGTTTCGTCGGTCACGACGTAACAATTCGTCTCAAGGTGCCCGACGACGAGTGTTTTAATCAGCATGTAAATCCCCCCAAGTCAATGTTTGCAGTACATTCTACCACAAAATTCCGCCCGAGTAAAGCGAAAACTATTGCAACGGCGCACTATTTGTGGTAATATATCGGAGCGTCAGCCGAATTTTCACGAGAAAGTGGTGTTTCATTTGGAGCAGACAAAAATCGAGCGCATAAACGAGCTTTCGCGCAAGCAGCGCAGCGTGGGGTTGAACGACGAGGAACGCGCCGAGCAAGCGCAGCTCCGCGCCGAGTACCTTGAGGGGTTCCGCGCCAACTTAGACGCGACGCTAAAAAACACGATAATCCTCCGCCCCGACGGAACGGAAGAGCGACTCAAATAACCAATTGTTTCACGTGAAACGCCGCCGAAAACTTCAATTTCTACTTGAACCTACGAGCCACTTATGGTATAATATCAAACACACTCACGTCCAAATTGTTAATTGTTAATTGTCAATTGTTAATTGACAACGGGGGTATTATGTCCAAAATCATCGCTATTACTAACCAAAAGGGCGGGGTCGGCAAGACCACCACGTCCGTTAATCTCGCCTGCGCGCTGTTCGACGCGGGCAAACGCGTGCTGCTTTGCGACATGGACCCACAGGGGAACGCGACAAGCGGCATGGGCGTGGACAAGTCTGCGGTTACGACTACGATTTACAACGTGCTGATTGACGGCGCGCTCGTGTCGGACGCGGTTGTCACGTCGGATTTTGGCGACGTTTTGCCGTCAAATAAGGAGCTTTCAGGCGCGGGAATCGAGCTTGTCAGCGCGGAGGGACGCGAATTTGTCCTTAAACGCGCACTCGCGGCGGCTCGTGAGAGCTACGACTTTATAATCATCGACTGCCCGCCGTCATTGGAGCTGCTGACGCTCAATTCACTGTGCGCGGCGGACAGCGTGCTGATTCCCGTGCAATGCGAATACTTTGCGCTGGAGGGACTTTCCGACCTTATGACGACGATTCGCATGATTCGCAAGGGGCTGAACAAGACGCTCGAAGTCGAGGGCGTGCTGCTGACGATGTACGACGCGCGGACGAATTTCTCGGCGCAGGTTGCGGGCGAGGTTAAAAAGGTGTTCGGCGCGAAGGTTTACGGCGTCGCGATTCCGCGCAACGTTCGACTTTCGGAGGCGCCCAGTCACGGGCAGCCCGCCGTGCGTTACGACAAACTTTCGCGCGGCTCAATCGCCTACGTCGAGCTGGCAAAAGACATTATTAAGCGCAATAAATAGCGCGAGAAACTTAGAATTGAGGTGTTCTCTTGGCTCAAAAAGACCGTCTTGGCAAGGGGCTTAGTGCGCTGCTCGGCGACGCGGCGTTGACGGAGGATTCGGACTTTCTCCACCTGCCCATCGTGAAAATCGAGCCGCGACGCGAACAGCCGCGCGTCGAATTTGCCGCCGAACCGCTGGAAGAGCTAGCCGATTCCATTCGGGAGCACGGCGTTTTGCAGCCGCTGACCGTCCGCGAAATGGGCGGCGGCGTGTACCAAATCATTGCGGGAGAACGCCGTTGGCGCGCTTCCCGTCTCGCGGGGCTTGAGGAAGTGCCCGTTCGCGTCGTGATTGCGGACGACCGCACGGCGACCGAGCTTGCGCTTGTTGAAAATTTGCAGCGCGAAAACCTGAATCCGATTGAGGAAGCGGCGGGTTATCGCGCCTTAATGGAGGGCTTCGGGCTGACGCAGGAGGACGTTGCGCGGCGCATGGGCAAGTCGCGACCGGCGGTTGCGAACACGCTGCGGTTGCTTTCGCTGCCGGAGCCGATACTGGAACCGCTGCGGCGCGGCGAATTGTCGTCCGGCGCGGGACGCGCGTTGCTCGGTTTGCACGATTCGGAGACGATGGAAACAATGGCGCGGGAGGTCATTTCGCGCGGGCTGAACGTGCGCGAGGTTGAAAAGCTCGTCAAAAAGCGCAACTCGAAGCCGAAAAGTGACGCGAAACCCGCTGAAATCGGCTCCGCAATCGACGTTGACTACATCGCGGAGGTTCAGCAGGAGCTTTCGCACAAGCTCGGGCGCAAGCTGCGCATCGTGCCCGGCAAGCATAAAGGGCGAATTGAAATTGAATACTATGACGAAGAGGACTTTTTGGAGCTGCTCGATTGGCTCGGGCGGAACGCGGGGGTGACGAAATGAGCGCGGCGGAGAGAGCGTTAGTCTCGCGCAGAGCCGTTATCAAGTACATCGTTGGGCTTGTCGCCGTCGTGCTGTTCTTCCTCGTTTTGAGCTACTTTATGCACGTGCGGAGCGACGACCAATTGCAGACGCTGTATGACGAAAACGCGAGCGCGCAGCAGAAAATCGAGAGCTTGCAGAGCGAAAACATCGCGCTCAACTCGTCGGAGGCGGAGCTTAAGGCAAAGCTTGACGTGGTTCAGGCGCAGCTTGACAAGGCGTTATCCGACCTCGGCAAGGTGCAAACGGCTTGGGCGGAGGACACGCGGCAGCTTGAGGAAACCTACAGGGCGAGCTATAACGAGTTGGTCGTCAAGTACAACGAGCTGCTGGCGCAGAACACTACAGATATATAGGGAGGGCACGGGAAATGATTGATATAAAGATAATTCGCGACGACCCCGAGGGCGTTAAGGCGCGTTTTGCCGCGAAACAGGCGGATTGCTCCGCCGAAATTGACAGGATTTTAGAGCTTGACGGCTTGCGCCGCGCTCTGATTGCCGCGAACGAGACGGATAAGGCGGAGCAAAACCGCGTTTCAAAGCAGATTCCGCAGATGAAAAAGAACGGCGAGGACACGACGGCGACAATCGCGCTGATGAACACGCTGAAAGAAAAGCTGCGCGTTGAGGAAGCGGAGCAGAAAGTCGTTGAGGACGAATACAACCTGCTGCTGCTCGGACTGCCGAACCTGCCTGACGACGACCTTGCGCCCGGCGGCAAGGAGAATAATTTGCCGATTCGTTTCTTCGGCGAGCCGAAAACATTCGACTTCGAGCCGAAAAACCACTATGACCTGTGCGTTGACCTCGGGCTGATTGACTATCCGCGCGGCACAAAGCTCGCGGGGAGCGGATTTTGGGTGTATCGCGGGCTTGGCGCGCGGCTTGAGTGGGCGCTGCTGAACTATTTCATCGACACGCACCTCGGCGACGGGTATGAGCTGATACTCGTGCCGCATATGCTTGAGTACGAGTGCGGCGTGACGGCAGGGCAATTCCCGAAGTTCGCGGACGAGGTTTATAAGATTGAAAACCCGACGGACGACCGCGTGCACTACATGCTGCCGACGGCGGAGGCTGCGCTTGTGTCCTTGCACCGCAACGAAATTCTGTCAGAAGCCGACCTGCCGCGCAAGTACATTTCGTACACGCCGTGCTTTCGGCGAGAGGCGGGAAGTTACAGAGCGGACGAGCGCGGCATGGTGCGCGGGCACCAATTTAACAAGGTCGAGATGGTGCAATTCACGCTGCCGGAGCAGTCGGACGAGGCGTTCGAGGAGCTTGTCGGCAAGGCTGAAGCTTTAGTTAAAGGTTTGGGCTTCCACTTTAGGACGGTGAAGCTCGCGGCGGGCGACTGCTCGTCGGCGATGGCGCGGACTTACGACATTGAGATTCAGATTCCGTCGATGGACGGTTACAAAGAGGTGTCCAGCGTGTCCAACGCGCGGGAGTATCAGTCACGCCGCGGGCAAATGCGCGTTCGGCGCGAGAGCGGCAAGATTGAATTCCTGCACACGCTGAACGGCTCCGGGCTTGCGACGAGTCGGATTTTGCCCGCACTTGTCGAGCAGAATCAGCGCGCGGACGGCAGCGTCGTCGTGCCGGAAGCGCTGCGCAAATACTTCGGGGGGTTGGAGGTTATTTCGGTGAAATAACCCCTACCTTATTCCCCGCGTCTTGCCGCAGCAACGCTTCTTTTTGCGCGTTGCACGCGGCTTGCTGTTTTGGATTTTTCTTTACTGTTTGTAATTCTCTATAAAGATTCGCTTGCCCTGCGCGGGCGGCGCCCCCTTTCCGGCGCGGGAAAGGGGGGAAAGCGCGCTTAAGAGGGGGTATCCCCCTCTTAAGAATCTCCCCCCATGCTAGGCGCAAACCAATTGCGGCGCAACGGGCAAGAGGTTAACGCCGAGGTTGCAAGCTGACACTTGGCAAGGATAAATCGTTGCAACGCTGTCGGCTTTCGCGCGAGCGAGCTTGCACTAATCTTTGAACCTTTTTCGCGTAATGAGTACTATCATTTGCGATAGCGTCACTAAGCCCAAGTGCTTTGAGAAGCAGGGGATTCTAAAGGGGGCGCAGCCCCCTTTAGTGCGCTTTCCCCCCTTTCCCGCATTGGAAAGGGGGCGCCGCCCGCGTAGGGCAAGCAAATCTCCATTGAGAATAAAAAACAGTCAAACGACTAATGAAGCAAGCACGGCGATACGCGTGATAAGTGCCGCGCGGCGGGACGGGGGAATATGGATATATTTGAGAATATATTAAAAGATAAAGCATCGGTGATGGTTATAAACAAGCTCCGCCGCTATTTCGATATGCTTGCGGCGCGTAACCGCGATGTGAACCTGACGGCAATCACCGAGCCGCGCGAGGTCGCGACGCTGCACTTTCTGGACAGTCTCGCGCTGCTGCCGCTGCTTGCGGAACGCCTTGCGGCGCAGGAGGTTTCCGTCATCGACGTGGGCACCGGCGCGGGCTTTCCCGGGCTGCCGCTCGCGATTGCGGAGCCGCGACTGCACGTTACGCTGCTGGACGCGACGCGAAAGCGCGTTGACTTCTTGGGCGACGTTGCGCGCGAGCTTGCACTCACTAATGTTTCCTGCGTGCACGCGCGGGCGGAGGAATATGCGCACTCTCTTTTCAGCGCGAACTTGCCGCTGTTTGACGTTGCGGTTTCGCGTGCAGTTGCGCGACTGAATGTGCTTGCGGAGCTTTGCCTGCCGCTCGTGCGCGTCGGCGGGGACTTTATCGCGATGAAGTCGGCGGACAGCGACGCGGAGCTTGCCGAAGCGGAACGGGCGTTCGAGCTGCTCGGCGGGGAGGTTCTGCGCGTTGTGGATTACCTCGTGCCCGAGACGGAGGTTACGCACAGGGCGATTATTATCCGCAAAGTCGCGCCCACGCCACCCGAGTATCCGCGCCGATTTAAGAAGATACAGACCTCACCATTATAACAGTTTGTAATTTAGCAGGGGGTGCTGAATGTTAGCGTTAACCGACTTCCTGACCGCCGAGCCTGAGATACGCAAGCTACTCCACGCGCTGAATAATGGCGCAAGCCCCGCCGTCACATCGGGACTTTCGCCGATTCACCGCACCCATTTAGCCGCCGCAATCGCGCGCGACATGGCGCGTCCTATCGTAATCGTCTGCGCGGACGAGCTTGATGCGAACCGCTTTGCCCTTGATTTGCAAGGGTTTACTGGCGTTACTCCGCTCAAGCTGTTCACGCGTGACTTCACGTTTTACAACGCCGAGGGCGTATCGCGCGAGCTTGAGCAGCGGCGAATCCACGCGCTCTACGCGCTGACGCAGGTCGGCGAAACCGCCGAAGCCGCGCCGTTAATCGTCGTCACGGCGGCTCCCGCGCTGCTGCAACGCACTCTGCCGCCGAACACGCTTCGCGCTTCTTCGATTACAGTTAGTATAGACGGCACGTACAACCTCGACGACCTGACGCACCGACTTGTCGCGGCGGGTTACACGCGGGCGGAGCAAGCGGAGGGCGCGGGGCAATTTGCAATTCGCGGCGGGATTCTCGACTTTTTCTCGCCCGCCGCGCCGCAACCCGTGCGCTGTGAGTTCTTCGGCGACGAGATTGACGGCATGTCATATTACGACCCGCAAACGCAGCGGCGCACCGAAAATGTAACGCGCGCGGACGTGATTCCGTGCGCCGAATCGCTGACGCACAGGTTCCCCGGCGGGGACGACGCGCTCGCGGACGCGCTTGAGGCTCGTGTGAAGCTGCTCGGACGGCGGGCGAGCCAAAAGTGGCGCGAGACGGTCGCGGGCGACTGCGACAGGTTGCGCGACAGGCGTTCTCTCGCCGCCGCAGACCGATATATGGAACTAATCTACGACGCGGACGGATTCGCAACGCCGCTCGACTACCTGCCGACGGACGCGGTTTTGCTGTTCTCCGACCCGAACCGCGTGCGCGAGCGTGCGGAATCGTACCTGAAGCAGCTGGGCGAGGAGTGCTCCGCGCTGCTTGAATCGGGCGTGCTCGAATCGTCGCAGGTGCGGTTCGCGATGAGCTTTGACGAGCTGACGACGCGGGCGGAGGACTTCCCGCAGGTGTATGCCGACAGCTTTTTGTCGTCTTCCTACCCCACCGCGCCGCGCGCTCTGACAAGTCTGCTCGTCAAGCAATTGCCGAGCTACGGCGGCAGCTTGGACACGGCGGCGGGCGACATTTCGCACTATTGCCGCGCGGGTTACCGCACCGTCGTCATTTGCGCGGACGAGCGACGCGCCGATAATTTGCGCGACTTCCTGACTAACCGCGAGATTCCCGTCGCGGTTGACCTCACGCTGGCAAGTATGCCTGACGAGGGTTTTGCAACCGTTACCGTCGGCAGTTTGTCGGCGGGAATGGAGTACCCGAGCTTGCGCCTTGCGGTCATAACCGAGGGGCAATTTTCCGTCACGGACACGAACCGCCGCGCGAAAAAGGCGCGAAAGCAGACGAACCGCGAGCGCGTCGCGAGCTTCACCGACTTGTCGCCCGGTGACCTTGTTGTGCACGAGCACCACGGGATTGGGCGTTACGTCGGGCTGGAAAAGCTGCAAGTTGACGGGCTGACGCGCGACTATATTAAGATTGCTTACGCCGGCTCGGACTCGCTGTTCCTGCCCGCGACGCAGCTCGACCTCGTCAGCAAGTACATCGGCGGCGGGGAGGACGCGCCCGTTCGCCTGCACAAAATGGGCGGCGCGGAGTGGGAGAAAACGAAATCGCGCGCAAAATCCTCCGCCCGCGACATGGCTAAGGAACTCATTGAGCTGTACGCGGCGCGTCAGCGTGCGCGCGGTCACGCGTTCGCGCCCGATTCTATTTGGCAGTCGGAATTTGAGGACCGCTTCGGTTACACGGAGACGGACGACCAGCTGCGCAGCATCTCGGAGATAAAGTCCGACATGGAGCAGCCGGTGCCGATGGACAGGTTGCTCTGCGGCGACGTGGGTTACGGCAAGACGGAGGTCGCGCTCCGCGCCGTGATGAAGTGCGTGCTTGACGGGTATCAGGCGGCGATTCTCGTGCCGACGACGGTTCTGGCGCAGCAACATTTCACGACGGCTTCGCGCAGATTCGCGGGCGTGCCAGTCAGCATTGAGGTGCTGTCCCGCTTCCGCAGTCCCGCCGAGGTCAAAAAAGCGCGCAAAGGCTTGGAGGTCGGAAGCGTCGATATTGTAATCGGAACGCACTCGCTTTTGCAAAAGGATATTAAGTTCAAGAAGCTCGGCTTGCTCGTCGTGGACGAAGAGCAGCGGTTCGGCGTGTCCCACAAGGAGCGGCTGAAGGAGCTGTCCAAGTCCGTTGACGTGCTCACGCTGTCGGCAACGCCCATACCGCGCACGCTGAACATGGCGTTGTCGGGCATTCGCGACATGTCAACAATCGAGGAGCCGCCGATGGACAGGCAACCCGTGCAGACCTACGTCATGGAGCACGATTACGGCGTGCTTATTGACGCGATGCGGCGGGAGATTGCGCGCGGCGGACAGGTTTATTACCTGCACAACCGCGTCAGCTCGATTGACCGCACGGCGGCGCGGCTTTCCGCAATGCTGAACGGCGACGACATGAGCGAGTTCGACGCGCAAACCTCGACAAGCCCGACCAAATCGCGCTCAAAAGTCGCTAAATCAAGCACCAACATCGCCGACAACGGCGCGGAGGTCACGGACGCGGCGAGCCGCATAGTCGTCGCCGTCGCGCACGGTAAGATGGACGAGGACGCGCTGGGCGACACAATGGACAGACTTGCGAGCGGGGAGGTTTCGGTGCTCGTCTGCACGACGATAATCGAGACGGGGATTGACATTCCGAACGTGAACACGCTGATAATTGAGGACGCGGATAAGCTCGGTCTTGCGCAGCTGCACCAGATTCGCGGGCGCGTCGGGCGTTCGCCGCGCCGTGCGTATGCCTATCTGACGTTCAGGCGCGGCAAGGTGCTGACCGAGATTGCGGAGAAGCGGCTCGGCGCGATACGCGAGTTCGCGGAGTTCAACAGCGGGTTTAAGATTGCGATGCGCGACCTTGAGATTCGCGGCGCGGGCAGCTTGCTCGGCGCGGAGCAATCGGGGCACATGATGAAAGTCGGTTACGACATGTACCTGAAATTACTGGAGGAAGCCGTCATTGAAGAGCGCGGCGAGAAGCCGAAGAAGCGCGTCGATTGCTCCGCCGACCTCGCGGTTTCGGCGTACCTGCCGGACAGCTACGTGCCGTCGGGCGAGCAGCGCGTTGACCTTTACCGACGTATCGCGCGGGTTCGGACGGAGGAGGACGCGGACGAGATGATTTCCGAGCTGATTGACCGCTACGGCGACCCGCCCGCCTCAGCCGTCGCCCTCGTGGAGATTGCGCGTATACGCGCCGACGCGGCGGAAGCGGGCATAACCGAGATTGCGCAAAAGGACGGACAGCTGCGCTGCGTAATCGCGGACTTCGACATACAGCGCGTGTCCGCGCTCTATGCTCTCCCCGAATATACGGGACGCGTCCGCGTCGAAGCCGGTAGCGTGCCTGCTATTTCGCTTCGGCTGAAGGGGAATAGGGTTTTAGATGAGGCTTCTCGGTTTATTCGGGCATTTAAGTAATGCCCTTACCTTATTCCCCCGTCCCGCCGAGCGGCACCTTTCGCGCGTAACGCCGCGCTTGCTTGTTTAGTTTCTAATCTGTTTTTCATTCTCAATGGAGATACGCTTGTCCTCCGCGGACGGCGCCCCCTTTCCAACGCGGGAAAGGGGGGAAAGCGCGCTTAAGGGGGCTGCGCCCCCTTAAGAATCCCCTGCTTCTCAGAGCACTTGAATCTCCAGTCGCTATCGCAAATGAAAGGTTCTACAGCGCGGAACAAGACTACACTCTGTTGCAAGCTGACATTCGTCAAGGTCTAACGACAGCCGAGCACATGTCCTTGCCAAGTGGCAGCTTGCAACACCAATTTACACCTCTAGTCCGTAACGCCGCAATTGGTTTGCGCCTAGCTGTGGGGGTGATTCTTAAGAGGGGTTTCCCCTCTTAAGTGCGCTTTCCCCCCTTTCTCGCATAAGAAAGGGGGTCCCCGCCGGACAGGCGAAGATAATCTCCTTTGAGATTGAAAAACAGTCAAACGACTAAAACAGCAAGTGCGGCGTTACGCGCAACAAGTGCCGCGCGGCGGGACGGGAGAATAATGTAGCTTAATATTGGGTGGGGACAACACCCAATATTAAGCCTTGTTTTTTCTTGCTTTTTGGCGGGAAATGAGGTATAATCAGCAGACTTAATACTGTGAGGGGGTTTTTGCCATTAGTTCATACGCAGATGGTATTTGGTCAAACGTCGCTGTGCTATTGCGTCAACGACTTAGTGAAGCGGCAATGATAGCCTGGTTTAATCAATGTGCCCCCGTCGCGGTGACGGAGGACACGTTCGTTCTGGAAGCGAAAGATTCGTTTATTCGCAGGACCGTCGCCCTGCGTTATACGGAGCATATCAAGACGGCTCTGCGCGACCTGCTTGACGCGGAGTTTGAGGTCATCGTCGTTGACGAGGACGGGCGGCGCAAGTACGAGGCTTCCGTCAATGACGGCGGCTACGTGGACGGCGAGAAGTACACGTTTGAGCGGTTCGTCGTCGGCAATTCCAATCGCTTCGCGCACGCGGCGGCGGTTGCTGTCGCGAACGGAAACCGCGTCAATTATAACCCGCTTTTTATTCACGGCAACTCCGGACTTGGCAAGACGCATTTGCTGCACGCCGTTCGACACCACATCGCCGTGCACAACCCGAGCGCGAACATCGTCTACGTCAAGGGCGAGGATTTTACGAACCAACTGATTGACGCGATTCAGCGCGGCAAAAACGTCGAGTTCCGAAGCAAATACCGCTCCGCGAACATCTTTCTGATGGACGACGTGCAGTTCATCGCGGGCAAGGAAGCGACGCAAGAGGAATTTTTCCACACGTACAACACGCTTTTTGAGGCGGGGCAGCAAATAATTCTGACATCGGACAGGCACCCGAACGAGATTGCGCGGCTTGAGGACAGGTTGCTCACTCGGTTTTCAAGCGGGCTGATTGTTGACGTTAAACCGCCGGATTATGAAACGCGCATGGCAATCATTCACAGCAAGGCGCGCGACCTCGGCTTTGAGATTCCGGAGGACGCGGCGCAATACATCGCCGAGAACATGTCGTCCAACATTCGTCAGCTTGAGGGCGCGGTGACGCGGATAATGGCTTACAAATCGCTGCTTTTGGAGGACAATTTGTCGCAAAACTCCGTGGTTCGCATTATCAAGGACTTGATTAAGGAAAAGGACCGCGCCGTAACCGCCGACATTATCGTTGACGAAACGGCGAAGTACTTCGGCTTAGACCCCAAGGTGCTGAAAGGCAAGAGCCGCGAGAAGCGCGTCAATTACGCGCGGCAGATTTCGATGTACCTGATTCGCAGCATAACCGCTCTGTCACTAAGCGAGATTGGCGCGGTGTTTTACCGCGACCACACGACGGTCATGAACGCTCTCGGCAACGTCGAGACGCAGATGTCCTCCACGCAATACTCACAGCAGCTGCGCGATATTGAGGCGAATATTCTCGCCGTCAATAACTGACGGTTCTCAACATTTCCGCCGTTGAAAAGCTGTTGATAAGTCGGCGTGAGGTTTTCCACCGAGGTTTGGCACTTGGCTCCCCAATGTTTTGCACATTATTGCGCCTTAGCGGCGCAGGGGGTTTTTGTGGGTTTCCACAATTATTTTGCCTACGGCTTTTATTACTAGACTATTATATATATTCTTTCTGAATCGAACAATTACATTGTTCTCTCGTCCCCCGCAGGGCACCTCTTGCGCGTAACGCCGCGCTTGCTGTTTTAGATTACTTGTTATTTTTTCAATCTCTATGGAGATTCGCTTGCCCTACGCGGGCGGCGCCCCCTTTCCAATGCGGGAAAGGGGGGAAAGCGCACTTAAGGAGGGCTGCGCCCCCCTTAAGAATCCCCCTGCTTCTCAAAGCAAGCAAGTCTCCAGTCGCTATCGCAAATCAGGTCACTCATTACGCGAAAAAGGTTCACACATAAGTGCAAGCTCGCTTCGCGAAAGCCGACCGTGTTGCAACGCACATGTCCTTGCCAAGTGGCAGCTTGCAATCCCCAGTTTACACCTCTTGCCCGTCGCACCGCGCTTGGTTTGCGCCTAGCTCGCGGGGTGATTCTTAAGAGGGGTTTCCCCTCTTAAGTGCGCTTTCCCCCCTTTCCCGCATTGGAAAGGGGGCGCCGCCCGCGGAGGGCACGAAGCCTATTTTGAGAATTGAAAATAATTGAAAAACAAAACAGCAAGGCGAGTGCAACGCGCAACAAGCCATTGCTGCGGCAAGACGCAGGGGAATATGGAAAATTAAACACAATTTGTGTTATAACATATAATAATAGTAAGATTAGAGGAGGTAAGAAAATGAAATTTTCATGCGATAAGAGTGAATTTTTGGCGGCGATTCTCACCGCTTCGCGCGCGACGGCGGCTAAGTCGCCTGTTCCCGCGCTTGAGGGCTTGCTCCTTGAGGCGGAGGACGACGCGGTCAGCATCACGGGCTACAACCTAAAGACCGGGATTGTTACGCGAATCGAGGCGGAAGTGCGCGAAACGGGCGCGTTCGTGCTCGGCGCGAAGCTGCTCGGCGAGATTGTGCGCCGCGCGCCGGAGGACACGATTTCGCTCTACACGTCGGCGGACGGGCGGACGCGCGTTGACAGCGGCGCGAGCACGTTCGACATTGTGGGTACGTCGGCGGAGGATTACCCCGAGCTGCCCGAAATTGACGGCGCGGAGTATATCGAGCTTGGCTCCAAGGCACTCAAGGCGATGATTTCGCAGACGAGCTTCGCCGTTTCGACCGACGAATCGCGCCCGATTCTCATGGGCGAGTTATTTGAGGTCGATAAGCGGCGCATTTCCGTCGTCGCGGCGGACGGGTACCGCTTCGCCCTGCGGCGCGAGGAGCTTGACGTTGCGGCGGAGAACGCTTGCGCGTTCATCGTGCCCGGCTCGGCTCTCAGCGAGGTTGAGAAGATTATCACGGGTCTGGACGAGGACGTGCGCATAACCGTCGGCGCGAGGTACATCGCGTTCACGGTCGCGAGCACCGTGCTGCTGACGCGGCGGCTTGAGGGTGCGTTCCTGAACTACAAGGCGGCGGTGCCGACGGAGACGAAATTCACCGTGCGCGCCGACAGACGCGAGCTGACCGACGCTGTGGAGCGTGTGTCGCTCATCATCAGCGACCGCGTGCGCAGTCCGCTGCGCTGCGTGTTTGACGACGGGTTGCTGAAGCTGCGCACCGTCTCGGCTTACGGCTCCGCGAGCGACGAGAGGCGCGTGGACGGCGACGGCGAGGGGCTTGAGGTCGGGTTTAACCACAAGTATTTGCTGGACGCGCTGCACGCCGCACCCGCCGACGAAATCGCGCTTGACCTGTTGGCGGCGACGAAGCCGTGCATCGTGCGCCCGGTTGACGCGGACGACGAGAGCTTTCTTTACGGCGTGCTGCCCGTGCAGCTCACGCGGGACGCGCGATGAAGCTGCAAGTCACGGCGGCATACCTGCCGCAAGAGCCGCGAACCGTTGCGATTACAGGGGAATACATCAAGCTCGAATCCCTGCTCAAGTTCGCCAACATAGTAGAAACCGGCGGCGAAGCAAAAAAGATTATCCTAGCCGGAAGAGTGAGGGTCAATGGGGAGGTTGCAGTTGAGCGTGGGAAAAAAATTCGGGTTGGCGACGTTGTTATAGCACGGGGAGAGCAATTGACAGTTGACAATTGACAATTGACAATTGAGGACGCGAACTAAGAGACTAGCGTAAGCAACCGCACTTGTCCTTGCCGAATGGCAGCAGACGGACAATTAACAGTTAACAATTAACAATTAACAATTTTGGACGCGAACCAAGAGACTAACAGAAGCAACCGCACTAATCCTTGCCAAGTGGCAGCTTGCAACCTTAGTGTTGACCTTTTGCCCGTACAACCGATTTGGTTTGCGCCTAGCATGGCGGGGTGATTCTTAAGAGGGGGTTTCCCCCTCTTAAGCGGGCTTTTCCCCCATTTTCCCCCGCTGGAAAATGGGGTCCCCGCCGGACAGGCGAAGCGAATCTCCATAGAGAATTAAAAACAATAAGAAACTAAACAAGCAAGGTGCGGCGTTACGCGCAACAGGTGCCGCGCGGCGGGACGAGAGAATAATGAGAACAGGATTTTGAAAAATCCTGTTCTTTTTTATTGCGCAAAGCCGCAATAAAACTATACTCCGACGGGTGGTTGGCGACGAGCCAAACCAAAATAAAAAGCCCGAACCATGGGCGAAAGGAGCAGACACATGGAAGAGCAAACCATCACAGGCGGCGGCGACGCCGCAACACCAAGCGTCGGCGGCGCGGACGACAACAGGGGCACAGGCTCCGTCGGCGGCAGCGACAACGGTCGCTACCCGTTTTGGGTGGGACCGTCGAAGGTCAGTCAGGCGACCGGCGACGCGGGTTGGGACGGCGTTACGGCGGCGGACGGCGACGACGAGGACGCGCCAAAGCAGACGGAGGAAACCTTCCGACTGAAGCATTTGGGCGAGGAGTTCACGGCGACGCGCGAGGAAGTCGTCGCGCTGGCGCAGAAAGGTCGCGACTATGACCGAATCCGCGCGCGCAGCGAATCCCTGGCCGCCGCGCTTGCCGAGCGGGAGGAGCACGTGGCGTTTATCCGCGAGCTTGCCGCGGGGGAGGGCATGACGGCGGCGGAATTTATCGACGCGCGCCGCGCCGCTGACATCGCAAGGCGAGAGGGCTTGAATCACGAGGAGGCGACCGCAAGAGTTCGCGCGGAGCGCGAGGCGCAACCGGACTATGCCGCGCGCAATGCCGCGACGCGCCGAGAGCGCGAGATTGAGAGCTTCCTGACCGAGTACGGCAACGACTTTGACCCGAAGCTGATACCGAGCGAGGTCTGGGACGAGGTGAAGCACGGCAAAACCCTGCTGCAAGCGTACCAATCCCACGAGAACCGCACCCTGAAAGACAAGCTCCGCGACGCAGAGCAGCAAAAACTAAACGCAGCGCGCTCAATAGGCAGCCGAGCGACGGATGGGGGCGAAAGGCGGAATCGGATTGAAACAATGTGGTACTCCGCCAATTAATAATTAATAATTAACAATTAATAATTTTGGACGCGTCTAAGAGACTAGCAGTAGCAACACAACTAATCCTTGCCGAATGGCGGCTGACGGACAATTGACAATTGGGGACGCGTCTAAGAGACTAGCGAAAGCAACACAGCCTATCCTTGCCGAATGGCGGCTTGCAATACCGATTTAGACCTCTTATCCGTTGCGCCGCAGTTGGTTTGCGCCTAGCTTGTGGGGGGATTCTCAAGGGGTACCCCTCTTGAGCGCGCTTTCCCCCCTTTCCCGCGTTGGAAAGGGGGCCCCGCGCGGGTAGCGCAAGGAGCAAGTTACAACTAACAATAAGCAACAAACAAAAATGAAACAGAAAGCAACAGCGTTGGCAAGAAAGCAGTTGCAACAACAAAAATAACGATGAGAATAAGGAGAATTATGATGGCAATAAACTTCACAACAAAGTACTCCCCTCTTCTGGCGGAGAGATTCCGCCAAACGAGCTTTACGGAGAAGTACGCGGGGCAACGCTTCGACTTCGACGGGGCGAAAAGCGTCGCCGTCTACACGGTTGACAAGGTGACGCTCGGCGACTACAACAAGGAATCCGCCGGTTCGCGCTTCGGCGCAATCAGCGAGCTGGGCGACACAAAGCAGATTATGACGATGACGCAGGACAAGGCGTTCACGTTCTCAATCGACCACGGCAACTCCGCCGACCAGGTGAACGTCAAGCATTGCAACGAGCAGCTTAAGGCGAACTGGGACGAGGTTTGCACGCCGGAGATTGACCGCTATCGCCTTGCGAAATGGACGAACGGCGCGGGCGTTGTTCAGGTGGGCGACGCGCTGACAAAAACGTCGGTCATGGCGGCGATTATGAGCGCGACGGCGACGATGAGCAACAACCTTGTGCCGCGCGCGGGACGCGTCCTGTTCATCGGCGAGACGCTTTACGCGACGATTAAGCTCTCCGCCGAGGTCACGGGTATCGACACGCTCGGGCGCGAGGTCGTGTCCAGCGGCGTCGTCGGGCGCATTGACGGCATGGACGTTGTGGTCGTGCCGGACGTTTACATGCCGACGGGCGCGGCATTCGTAATCAAGCACAGAGACGCGACGGTTGACCCGATGAAGCTGAAAACCATGCGCGTGCAGAAAAACCCGCCCGGCTACGACGCGGACATCGGCGAGTGCCGCTTCTACCACGATTCGTTCGTGCTGGACAGCAAGCTCGACGGCATATACGTCTACGCGACGGACGGCGTGGCTCTGCCCGTAATCACCGTGACCTCCGGCGAGATGTCAATCACGACGGCGACGACGGGCGCGACGATATGGTACACCCTCGACGGCTCCAACCCCAAAACCAGCGAAACCGCAATCCAATACACCGACACAGATTTGGTAGGCAGCAACGTGAAGATTAGAGCGTATGCGAAGAAGAGCGGAACGATAAATTCAGGAATCTCCGTTCGTAATTGACGAACGACGACAATTGACAATTGACAATGGACAATTGACAATTGGGGACGCGACTAAGCGGCTAACATCAGCCGAGCATGTGTCCTTGCCGAATGGCGGCTTGCAATACCCAATTAAAACTTACTGCCCGTAACGCCGCACTAGGTTTGCGCATAGCATGGGGGGTGTTTTTTAAGAGGGGGCTTGCCCCCTCTTAAATGCGCTTTCCCCCCTTTCTCGCATTGGAAAGGGGGCGCCGTCCGCGTAGGACACGTAGCCAATTAACAATTGACAATTGACAAGGGACAATTAAAGATGCGCCGCGCGGCGGGACGGGAGAATAAGGAAGCGTTGCTGCGGCAAGACGCGGAGAATAAGGAGGAGATTATGGTTACGGGGAACGAAATATTCACAATAGCAATGGCACTCGTCGATGAAGTGACCCCCGAAGGGGCACCGACGCGGGAGGGTGAGCGCGAGTTCGCGGGGCGCGCGCCGCTGCTGCTCACATCGCTCGCGGGGGAGGTTTACGCTTACTCGAGCGGGTACGAGGGCGGCAGCCCGCCTGTGCTTGCGTCGCTCGCGGACGCGGTGCCGCTGGACGACGCGCTGTGCCGCACGGTGCTGCCTTACGGCTTGGCGGCGCGGCTCATGCTGGAGGAAAACCCCGCGACGGCGAGCTTCTTTGAGGCGCGGTTTGAGGAGCTGCTCGGCCGCAACGCGACGAGACGGCGCGCCGTGAGCGAGGACATCACGGATTTGTACGGGATTCGGGGTGGCGGCAATGGCTAAGGTGCTCGCGGGGGACAAGAGCGTGTTCCGCGTGCGGCGGTGGCTGGGGCTGAACGAGAATCCCGACGGCGACACACAGCTCGCGGCGGGGGAGGCGGCGGAAATGCGCAACTTCCGCGTCACGCGTGACGGGAATTTGCAGCTTCGCCCGGGGTATCGCGTCACGCATGGGGAGCGGACTTGGGGCGCGGTGCGCGGCGTGTGGACGGGTCGAGTGGGCGAGACGGAGACTTGCGTGTTCGCTTCGGGCGGGCACCTGTGGTCGCTTGAGCCGGAAACGGGCGCGGCGCAACAGCTCGGCGGCTTGACGCTGACGGACGACGACACGCACTTCTTCGGCTTTGACGGCAAGCTATACGCGCTGACGGGGCACGAATACGCCGTGTGGGACGGGGTGAACGCGGTCGCGGCGGTGGAGGGCTATCGCCCGCTCGTCGCGGTTGCGACGGCTCCGACGGGCGGCGGTACACAATTGGAGCAGGTGAACAAGCTGACGGGCGCGCGGCGCGTTTGGCTGTCGCCCAACGGTACGGCGGCGGCGTTTCAGTTGCCTGAAGCGGGGCTTGCGAGCGTTGATTACGTTCGGAGCCGCGCGACGGGCGCGAACCTCGCCTTCACGGCGAACGTGACGGCGGGAACCGTTACGCTGGCGGCTGTGCCCGCGGCGGGAACGAACAGCGTTGAGGTCGGCTACACGCACGGAACGAGCTTCCGCGCGCAGGTTGAGGGAATGCGCGTGTCGGAGCTTTTCAACGGGGCGAACGACAACCGCGTTTTCCTCTGCGGCGACGGGTCGAACAGGCTGCTTTACTCGGGCTTGGACTATGACGGGCGGGCGCGCGCGGATTACTTCCCCGACCTGAACGTGCTGGACGCGGGGAGCGCGAACGAACCCGTTACATCGGTCATTCGCGACGGAACGCGGCTTGACGTATTCAAAACCGACAGCTGCTACACCGTGCGGTACGGCACAATCACGCTTGAGAGCGGGGCGGTTACGGCGGCGTTTTACCTCGCGCCCGCGTCGCGCGCAATCGGCAACGACGCGTTGGGGCAGACGCGCATTGTGAACAACTGCCCGCGAACGCTGTGGGGCGGCGCGGTTTATGAGTGGCGCAGCTTCGCCAATTACGCCGACGACGTTGACGAGAGCCAAACGCGCGCCCTGTCGGGCAGGGTGCACGCGACGCTCTCCGCCATGTCGCTGCAAGGCGCGGTTACGTTCGACGACTACACGCGGCAGGAGTATTACATTCTGGAGGGCGGGCGCGCCGTCGTCAACAGCTACGCCACGGACACTTGGTTCGTTTACACGGACTTCCCGTTCGGGCAGCTCTTCCTGTGGCGCGGCGGGCTTTACGGCTGTCTGCCGACGGGCGACATCGCGCATATATCGCGCAGGTACGCGAGCGACGGCGGCGCGGCAATCTCGGCTTTCTGGCGCAGCGGCTCACTCTCGTTTGACGCGGAATGGCGGCGCAAGTACACGCCGCGCATATTCGTGACGATGAAGCCGGAGCCGCGCGGGCGCGTTGAGGTCACGGCGCGGACGAATCGGCGCGGCGACTACGAAAAGCTCGCCGTCTCGTCGGGACTTGCGACGCTGGCGGACGCGGACTTCCGCCGATGGAGCTTCGGCACGAACCGCGAGCCGCAGACCGCGAAGCTGAATCTACGCGCGCGTAAGTTTACGTTTTTGCAGTTGGTGCTGGAGAGCGACACGGATTGGTCGAGCGCGACGATTGTTTCTGCTGATATTGTTTTGCGGCGCGGCGGCGACGTTCGCAATTGACAATGGACAATTGACAATGGACAATTAGGACGAAAGGACGATTTTTTATGGCAATTAGGGAATTTTCGGGGGATTTGAACATTATTTCGGCGCTCGCTGACGAGCCTAATGATGTTGACGGGTTGTCGGCGGGGGAATTAAAGGCGCGGTTTGACGCGGGCTCCAACGCGCTGAAGGATTACATCAACGGCACGCTGATACCCGATGTGGGCGACGCGCTCGAGGAGACGATTAACGACGCGTTCATGGCGAGCGGCAACATGCCGACGGGCGGCGCGGCGGGCAGTCTGCTCGTCAAGACGGGCGCGGACAACTTCGCGGCGCAGTTCGTGCCGCTGGCGGAGGTCGTTTCGGCGGCGACAACGCCCGTCTCGGCGGCGGCGAAGAACAAGCTCGCCCTGTCGGGCGGAAGCGCGGAGGAGGCTGTCACGGCACTCACCGACCGCACGGGAATTTTGCGTGGCACGTGCGACACTCAAGCGGCGACGGCGGCAAAGGTCGTTGCAATCACGGGGTTTTCGCGCGTTATGGGTTCGACCGTGCGCGTGACGTTCGCGCAGGGGAACACGGCGGCGGCGCCGACGCTGAACGTCTCCGGCACGGGCGCGGCGGCTATAACATATAATGGCACAGCGGTGCCCGCCGACGCGCTCGCCGTGGGACAGACCGCGCTTTTGGAGTTCGTCGGCTCGTCATGGGAGCTGCTGAACCCCGCGGCGGCGGCTTATGCGCCGAAGCTGCGGACGGGGACGCTCACTCTGGCGGCGAACACGCCGCAGACGCTGACGCTCGGGTTCCGCCCCGCTCTCATGACGCTCGCCCACGCGGGCAACTTCTCAAGCGGGCAGGGGCTGTCGCCCGCGAACGCGCTGATAACCGGCGACATCGGCAGCGGCACGGCGTATCTCGTCACGTCCTACCCGAGCACGCCCGTCGTCGAATCGCGCGGCAAGCTTGTGTATCAGCTGCTGACGGCGGGAATCAGCTTGTCCGCCGACCAGGCGATGACTTTGTACTACGTCGCAATCGGCGGGAATTAACAATTGACAGTTGACAATTGACAATTGACAGTTGACAGTTACGGGGGATTTTAATGGACGAGATTGATATTTTGATTGAAATTGCGAGGAATATTGGGATACCGGCTTTGTTTGCTTGCGTGCTGTTGGGATTGGGGTTGCGTTACGCGCCGAAGTTTTTGGACGCGGTGCTGACGGACGGAGCGGAGCGGCGCAAGCTTGAAACCGTGCGCGAGGAGCGCATTGTCGAGGTCGCCGCGCGGGAGGAGCTTGCCCTGCGGCAAAACTCGGAGGTCATCGCGCGCAACAGCGAGGTCGTCGGGCACGTCGCGCAATTGATGGCGGCGGTTACGGAAGCGGTCGCGCAGTACGCGGCGCAGCTGCGGGAGCACGACAGGCGCGCGGAGGAAATCGGACTGGGCGTTGCGCAAATATTGGAGAATGCGAGGCGGGGAGCTTGAGCGAGATAAACAGCTACATCGAGAAAATCATCGTCACGGCGGAGGCGCACGTCGGCGTTACGGAAAGTCCGCGCGGGAGCAACAACGTGCTGTTCAACACGCACTATTACGGGCGGGAGGTTTCGGGCGAGGCTTACCCGTGGTGCGTGACGTTCGTGTGGGACGTATTCCGCCTTGCGGGGCTGTCGTCGCTGTTTTACGGCGGGGAGAAAACCGCAAGCTCAACGGTTGTGCTGGAGTACGCGCGGCGCGTCGGCGCGTTCCGCGAATCGGGCTTTCGGCGCG
Source organism: Oscillospiraceae bacterium (assembly GCA_031261325.1). Classification (GTDB taxonomy): domain Bacteria; phylum Bacillota; class Clostridia; order Oscillospirales; family Oscillospiraceae; genus JAIRRO01. The sequence goes on along the minus strand of JAISKH010000048.1, from coordinate 5,942 downwards.
GGGACGTCGCGCTGTTCAGTTGGACGGGGAGCAAGACGCGCGCCGACCACTTGGGCATAATCGCCGAGGTTTCCGGCAACGCAATCCGCACGATTGAGGGCAACACGTCGCTTGACGACGAGGACAACGGCGGCGCGGTCATGGAGCGCGTGCGCAAGGAGGGCGTGGTAATCGGCGCGTACCGCCCCGCTTACCCGACGCAGACGGAGGGCTTTGCGCAGTTCCGCGAGAACATGGCGCGCTACATGGACCCCGCGGGCACGGGCATGGCGCACTCGGCATGGGCGGACGCGGCAATTAACGAAGCAATCGCGCTCGGCATTTTTCACGGCGACGGCGAGGGCGGTTACGGCTGGCAGTTACCCGTGACGCGCGAGGAAGCCGCCGTGCTGATTATGCGAATACTTGATTTAGGAGGGGATAATAATGGCAACATATACGGCTAAGGGAACATATTTCGACGCGGGCGTAACCGCCGAATCGAAGAAGAACATCGAAAAATACAAGAAGCAATGGGAAGAAGCGGCGGCGGAGGGCGACGAGGCTGGCATGGCTCTCGCCCACGAGAACGCGGAGCTTGAGCGGCTGAAATACGGCTACTCCGGCGGGGAGGACGGCAGCGAGCGCATAGTTGACACGACGGGTCCGAGCTTTATAATCGGCGGCTCGGGACTAGCCGATTACGGCGGCTTGGCGGTCGCGCCGGAAAAGGAAACGAAGTCAAAAGCGGTTGCGACGGACGCTACGAAAGTAAGCGCGGAGGAATACATTCGCGACATGTACGCCGCAAAGGAAGAGGCGAACCGAGCCGCCCTGCGCACGGCGTATGACGCGAACGTCCTGACGCTGGAAGCCGAAGCCGCGAAAATTCCGCTGAATTACGGCGCGGCGCGCAACGCTACGGCGGGCGACTACGAGGTGCGGAAAGCGGCTCTCAACGAGTACGCGGCGGGCAACGGACTTGGCAGCGGCGCGGGCACACAGGCTCGGCTGAGTATCGACAACGCGGCTCTCGGCGCGCTGACGACGCTGCACCGCGCGGAAGCGCAGGACAAATCGGAGGTTGAGCTTGAGCGCGCGAAGCTCGACGCAAAGTACCGCAACGACATAGCCGCCGCCGCAATGGACGGCAACTTCGAGCTTGCCAAGGCGTTGCTGAACGACTTTGTCAATTGACAGTTGACAATTGACAATGGACAATTTTGGACGCGATTGGACGCGTTGCATAACGAAAAGACCACCCGAAAGGGTGGTCTTTTTCTGTGGAGCGGGCGACGAGGCTCGAACTCGCTACCTCCACCTTGGCAAGGTGGCGCTCTACCGGATGAGCTACGCCCGCGAAATTCAGCTCCCCGATTATAATACGAATCCAACCAACTGTCAAGCATGAATTTCGCGTCCGCGTCCCCTAATTGTCAATTGTCAATTGTCAACTGTCAATTGTTTCGCCGCTGCGAAAGCAGCGTCGCGCTTGTATTCCGCGTTCCGGCGGTTTACGCCTATGTAGTCGTAGATTTCCGCGCCCGTGTGGCGGCAGAAGCGGTCCAGCTGCTCCAGCGCGGTGAGTATTCCGTTGCCGGAGCCGCCGGCGGACGCGACGAGCAGGACTTTCTTCCCCTGCAACGCGCCCGTCATAAATTCGCAGCGGCGCAGACGGTCGAGGAAGCTCTTCAGGCTCTCCGTGACCTCCGCCCAGTAGACGGGCGTGACGATGGCGTACACGTCCGCGCCGCGCACAGTCTCCTGCGCCGCGTCGAACCCGTCCCCGCCGAACGCGCAACGGTGCTCCTCACGGCATGTGCCCCAACCGTCCTTGCAGACGCGGCAACGCGTCAGCCTGTCGAACGTGAGGGTTTCGACCTCCGCACCGCTGCTCTTCGCGCCGTTTGCGACGGCGGCCTCAAGCGACGCGCAAAGCCCGTCGGATTTCGGGTTCCCCGAAAGGATTAACAGTTTCATAGTACTTCCCCTTCCTTATTCTCTGCGTCTTGCCGCAGCAACGCTTCCTTATTCTCTCGTCCCGCCGAGCGGCACTTCCTTGTTCTCTGCGTCTTGCCGCAGCAACGCTTCTTGTCTTTCGTCCTACGGCGTTGCTTGCCTTTTCATTTTTGTTATCTGCTATCAGTTAATTGTTATCTGCCCTCGTCCTACGCGGACGGCGCCCCCTTTCCAACGCGGGAAAGGGGGGAACTCGCGCTTAAGAGGGGTACCCCCTCTTAAGAATCACCCCACAAGCTAGGCGCAAACCAAATCGTTTGTACGGATAAGAGGTGTAAATCGGTGTTGCAAGCTGCCACTTGGCAAGGTTTGGTTGTGTGGCTTACGTTAGTCTTTTGGTTCGCGTCCAAAATTGTCAATTATTAATTGTTAATTGTTAATTATTTGCCGTTCGTCAGAACGGCAAATTCAGCCCTCCTGTTATCCTTGACATGTTTTCGCTTCTGCTGGTGTCGGCTTCTCTTAGGGCTTCGTTTACTGCCGCTACCATTAGGTCTTGCAGGGTTTCTATGTCGTCGGGGTCAACTACCTCGGGCTGGATTGCGACGGAGACAAGCTCGTGCTTGCCGTTAACCGTTGCGGTTACAACGCCGCCGCCCGCGCTTGCGGTGTAACGCTTATCCTTGAGTTCTTCCTCAAGCAGCAGCATTTCCGCCTGAATCTTCTGCGCCTGCTTAATCATATTGAGTTGATTGCCGCCGCCGGGCATACTGCCCCTAAATCCGCTCTTCGCCATATCTGATTCCCCCTATATTTTATTCGCCGAATTGATTATTCGCCGCTGAAAACCTTGGAATTGCGCAGTTTGTCGAGCTTCGCCGCGTCGGGCTTCGCGTTCGGGTCGGCGGCGGGCTTCGGCGGAGCCTTGACGGGCTTGACCACAACGTCCAGCCCCGTCGCGCGCTTTGCCGCCGCGATTATTTGCTCGCGCAGCTTGGTGGAACCCGACATGCTCTCCGCAAACGGATTCTTGTACAGCAGCTTCAGCACGTTGCCCTCAAGCTCAAGGTCGAAGTGCCCGTGCCCGTCGAACAGCACGACGGTTGACATGTCGTTGCAAGACTCAAGCTCCGCCCGAATCGCCTCCGCCGCGTCCGACGCTTGCAAAGCGGCAACAGCAACAGGCTCGGGCGCAACAACAATGTCAGGCGCAACCTCCGCGACAGGTTCAACCGCAAAAACCTCCGCGATGACCTCCGCCACATGTTTCTCCCGCGCCGTATCAATCACAAGCGGCGACGGGTCAGTAACCGTAACAACCACAATCGGATTAGCAGGCTCGGCAACCGTCCCCGTCCTCGAAGTCGTCCCCGAATTGTTAATTGTTAATTGTTCATTGTTAATTGTCCGTCTCCCCGCGTTCTTAATTGTCAATTGTCCATTGTTAATTGTTAATTGTTCGTCGTTGTCAATTGTCAATTGAAGTAAGCACAGTTCCACGTGCAGCTTCGTGTTCCGCCGTTGCCGCTTCACGTCGTCGAACTTGTCGGCGCAGAGCAGCAGCCTTTCGGGCGTGAACCGCGCGGCAAGCTCCGCAAGGTCACGCGCGCCCGCCGCGCCCGACAGCAGCGGCAAACCGCCCTTCGGGAACAGCAGCGTCACAAGCAGGTCGCGCGTTAAACGCGCGCACTCGTCGAGCACGGAGCCAAGCTCCCACCCGTCGGAATACAGCCTGTCGAGGATTGCGATTGCCGCCGCCGCGTCGTGGTCGGCGACCGCGCGCATGATAGCAAGCGTCTCGTCGCGCCCGACAAGCCCGAGGTTTTCGCGCACCGTCGCTTCGTCCACGGAATCGGCTCCGACGCAACGCTCCAACAGCGACAGCGCGTCGCGCATCGAACCGTCGCCCAGCCGCGCGATAATCTCCGCCGCCGAATCGGTCAGCTCAAAGCCCTCGCGCCGCGCGATTTCGGCGAGCCGCGCCTGAATCTTCTCCTGCGCAATGCGCCGAAACGAGAAGCGTTGGCACCGCGAAAGCACCGTCGCGGGCACCTTGTGCAGCTCCGTCGTCGCGAGAATGAACAGCACGTGCGACGGCGGCTCCTCCAGAATTTTCAGCAGCGCGTTAAACGCTTGTGTTGACAGCATGTGCACCTCGTCGATGATGTACACGCGCTTTTTCAGCGTTGAGGGCGAGTAAATCGCTTCGTCGCGCAGCTCGCGCACGTTTTCAACGCCGTTGTTGGAAGCCGCGTCCATTTCCAGCACGTCGTGCAGCGTGTCGTTTTCAATCCCGCGGCAGCTGTCGCACTCGTTGCATGGGTTGCCGTTAACGGGACGCTCGCAGTTGACCGCGCGCGCGAGTATTTTCGCGCAGGAGGTTTTGCCCGTGCCGCGCGTGCCGACGAAGATGTAGGCGTGCGACGTTTTCCCGTCCCGCACCTGCGCGGAGAGCGTGCTCGTGATGTGCTCCTGCCCCGCCACCTCGTCAAAGGTGCGCGGGCGATATTTGCGATACAACGCCTGATAAGCCGCCACCGCTCTCTCACCTCGCCTTTCAAATATTCCCTGCAACCGCTTGACAATTCGAGCGGTTTATGTTATTATACACTCCGGAGGGCACAACCTCCTTTCAATGGGCGGTTAACCCAGACAGTTTAGAGTTCTTTTTTTTCCTAAAGAACCGTCACTATGCTGAGTGGCGGTTCTTGCTTTTTGTACGCCTCACGATAATCGTGACCGTAAACGGTCCGATATGTAAAGTTACTCGCAAGTCAATCACCTCCCCATGTGATGCGTTCGTGAAAAGGGGGAGCCAAACTGTTAACCGCCGCGCCCTCCGGACTGTATAACAGCCGCAGGGTTATTTTTTTGTTTTTATTTGCTCAATTGCAAATTTGGGTTTTTTGCTTCGAATTTGTTTGTTGTTAATTGTTAGTTAATACTTGCTCCTTGTCCTGCGCGGACGGCGCCCCCTTTCCGACGCGGGAAAGGGGGGAAAGCGCGCTTAAGAGGGGTACCCCCTCTTAAGAATCACCCCGCGAGCTATGCGCAAACCAAATCGGATGTACGGACAAGAGGTCAACGCTAAGGTTGCAAGCTGCCATTCGGCAAGCTAAGTTGTGTGGCTGACGCTGGCCTTTAGGACGCGTCCCCAATTGTCAATTGTCAACTGTCAATTGTTAATTGTCCGTCGATTGTCAATTGTCTCGTCCGTTGTTTCAAAGCAAGACCGCGCACCGACTTTTGAACGCGTGATATGCCCGTTACCGTGGCAGCCGGCTCCGAGCCGGCGACCTCGCGGCACACGGAAGGCTTCGCTTAATGCTGCTCGGTTCCCCGCCTGACATGATTCACGAATTTCCGTTGCGCAAGACCGACTCTTCAACACCGCTTACCGCGGGCAGACAACACACCGCGCGCCCGCAAGTCGGGATTCACCCCTGCTGTAGCGGGTTGCAGGCGACAGGGCACCGCTATCTCCCCGACTAGCGCGGCCTTGCTTTGAAACGACGATAGCGTTATTTTACCATAGCTTTGCGAAAATATCAACATAAATTCCGCGCGCGGCGAATGTTGACAATCGCGGCGTTATATGCTACTATGTAACGTATTGTGAGGTGTTGTACATGAAGCGGATTAAGACTATTGTCACCCGCGACCTCAAGGGGAGCGTTAAGGACGGCGGCTGCGGCGAGTGCCAAACCTCGTGCCAGTCGGCGTGTAAGACCTCTTGCGGCGTCGCGAACCAAAAATGCGAGAACAAGAAGTAAGACAAGTGCCGCCATGCGCGGCATTTGTGTTACCTCCTCCTTATTCTCTGCGTCCCCCGCAGGGCACCTTTTGCGCGTTGCACTCGCCCTGCTGTATTAGTTTTTTGATTTGTTTTTCAATCTCAAAGGAGATTCGCTTGCCCTACGCGGGCGGCGCCCCCTTTCCAATGCGGGAAAGGGGGGAAAGCGCACTTAAGGGGGCTGCGCCCCCTTAAGAATCCCCTGCTTCTC
>JAISKH010000001.1 GCA_031261325.1 Oscillospiraceae bacterium | reverse complement strand
AGCTTCTTAAGAGGGGCGGCAGCCCCTCTTAAGCGCTCTTTCCCCCCTTTCTTGCGTAAGAAAGGGGGCGCCGTCCGCGTAGGACACGGAACTCGCCCGCGCCGACGCGCGAAACAAGCGAATCTCCTTTGAGATTGAAAAACGATTAGAAAACTAAAACAGCAAGTGCGGCGCTACGCGCACAGGTTCCCTGCGGGGGACGAGAGGTGCCGCGCGGCGGGACGGGGGAATAAGGAGGGGGTTGCGGCGCGCCGCAACGAATAAAAAGCGGCGGAGCAAATGCTCCGCCAAAGAAAGGGTTGTGGGATAAAGATATGAGCTTATGCCCAGTTGGGCGGGCAATCCTCATGCCGTTGGATAAGCTGTGAGTTAATATTACTACACCCGCCGCAAAATGTAAATAGCAAATAATGTAACCTTGTGACTAGTTTTGTCGTTGCGCCTCAATAAAATCGCGTTACGCGCGCGCGGCGCGACTGTTTACAAAAAGTCCTTAAAAATACCCTTGCTTACGGGGCGATTCTTTGGTAAAATTGAATCAGCACAGAAAAAGAATATTTCCAACACAGAAAGGAGCGGCAAAAATGCTTAAAATTATCATGGGTCTGAAGGGCACAGGAAAAACCGGGCACCTCATCGAGCTTGTCAACAAGGCGGTTAATGAGGAGAGCGGCAACGTCGTCTGCATCGAAAAGGGCACGCGCCTGCGCTACGACATACCGCACGCGGTTCGCCTTATTGACGCCACCGAGTTCGACTTCGACAGCTACGACTTCCTGAAAGGTTTCATCAGCGGTCTGCGCTCATCGAATTATGACATTACGCATATCTTCTTTGACAGCATACTCCGCATGATAGGCGCAACATACGACGCGCAGGCGGAGTCTTTCTTCGCTTGGGTCGATAAATTCAGCACGGAGACGGGCGTGAACTTCACGCTGATGGTATCCGCGGACGTCAGTCTCGCCTCCGCCGAAGTCAGCAAATACTTCTAAGACGTGGCGACGACGCAAAAGCGCAACTACGACCTCGAAATGGAGCGGGAGCTGTCGCGCGTGACGGGTACGCCGTCGCTCCTGCTCCATTGCTGCTGCGCACCCTGCGCGACGACCGCGCTGGAGCGTCTCGTTCCGCGCCTTTCCGTCACCGCGCTCTACTATAACCCGAACATCATGCCGACGACGGAGTACGAGTTGCGTCTGGGCGCGCTGCAAAAGCTGCTCGGGCGTTACCCGAACGTGCCGCTGCTCGCCGATGAATACGACGACGCGCCGTTCCTCACCGTCGCCCGCGGGCTTGAGCGGGAGACGGAGGGCGGCGCGCGTTGTGCGCTCTGCTTTGAGCTTCGACTGCGGGAAACGGCGCGGCGCGCGCGTGACGGCGGGTTTGACTGCTTCGCGACGACGCTGACGACGGGCCCGCGCAAAAACGCCGAGGTGATAAACGCCATCGGCGAAAAGCTCGCCGCCGAGTATAACGTGCGCTACCTCCCGACCGACCTGAAAAAGCGCGGCGGCTATCAGCGCAGCGTCGCGCTGTCAAGCGAGTTCGGGCTGTACAGGCAGCGGTACTGCGGATGCGACGTCAATTAACAATTAACAATTAACAGTTAACAATTATGGACGCGGGGCACGGCGCAACATTTTCAATTCGTCGCCATTGGCGACTCCTCAACTGTTAATTGTTCATTGTTAATTGTTAATTCACAAAAGGGTGTGATTATCATGAAAGTAACTAAGGCAATTATCCCCGCCGCCGGTCTCGGGACGCGTATGCTGCCGGCGACGAAAACCGTGCCTAAGGAGATGCTCCCGCTCGTGGACAAGCCCGTTATCCAGTACATAATTGAGGAAGCGGTCGCCTCGGGCATTGAGGATATTCTTATCGTCACGAACCGCGCCAAGTCCGCGATGGACGATTACTTCGACTACACGCCCGAGCTGGAGGACAGGCTGCTCCGCGCGGGCAAAACGGCGGAGCTTGAAGCCGTGCGCCGAACGGCGGAGCTTGCGAATATATTCTACGTGCGCCAGCGCGAGACGAAGGGCTTGGGGCACGCGGTTTTCCGCGCGCGCAACTTCGTGGGGGACGAGCCGTTCGCCGTGCTTCTGGGCGACGATGTGATGATGGCGGACAAGCCCGTCACGGGGCAGCTCATTGCCGCCGCCGAGAAGTACGGCGCGAGCTGTGTCGGCACGCAGCGGGTTTCGCCCGACGCAATCTCGCTGTACTCGTCGCTGAAGATTGAGCCGCTGGAGGAGCGCGTCTTTCGCGTCTCGGACATGAACGAAAAGCCGCGACCGCACGAGAAGTTTTCCGACTACGCAATTCTCGGGCGATACGTGCTGACGCGCGAGATTTTTGACATTCTGGCGGACACGGAGCCGGGGCACGGCGGTGAGATTCAGCTGACCGACGGCTTGAAGCGGCTGTGCAAGGTTTCGCCCATGGTCGCCGTTGACTTTGAGGGGCGGCGATACGACACGGGCAACCTCGCGGGATTCCTGGAGGCGACGATTGACTTCGCGCTGAAAAACGACGAGATTTCCCCGTTCCTGACGGAGTTTATCCGCAACAAGGCTAAGACGCTGTAAATACATTTTGCGCAAAACGCACTTGACATCGCGCCACACGCGTACTATAATAAAGACAAAGAGGGTGTTGCCGATAGACGGTCGCCCCTCGCGTTCAATTACAAAAAGTAACCGATACTGGGGAGTATGGGCGGTTACTTTTTGTTGTTATGTATAACCAGGAACACTTCAACAAGGTTGATGATTACGAGGATAAGCGTTAAAATATCGCTCCACGCGACCATCAGCAGCCACCTCCTTTCGGAGGGGCAAACCGCCTACCGTTATGGCAACACCCACGGCATAATAGCACATTTTTTTACAGCGCGCAACAGTATTCGGCACAAATTTTCAACGCAGACGAAAGAGACGGGTAACGCCCGTCTTTTTCGTTACTTACAGCAAAATCTCCCGCGAAATTTCCTTTTTCAGCCGACCGATAATGCGCTTTTCAAGGCGCGATATGTACGACTGCGATATGCCCATTACCTCGGCGACTTCCTTTTGCGTGTACTCCTTGCCGCCGTCCAGCCCGAAGCGCATTGAGATAATCTCGCGCTCACGCGGCGACAGGCGCGCCACCGCGTCCCGCAGCAGCTTTTTGTCAACGTCGTCCTCCAGCGGGCGCATGATTAAATCCGCGTCCGTGCCCAGAATGTCGGAGAGGAGCAGCTCGTTGCCGTCCCAGTCGATGTTCAGCGGCTCGTCGAACGAAACTTCGCTGCGTTTGCCGCCCGTCTTGCGCAGGAACATGAGAATTTCGTTCTCAATGCAGCGGCTCGCGTAGGTCGCCAGCTTGATGTTTTTCGTCGCGTCGAACGTGTTGATTGCCTTTATCAGCCCGATTGTGCCGATGGAAATCAAATCCTCGATGTTCACGCCCGTGTTCTCAAATCGCCGCGCGATGTACACCACGAGACGCAGGTTGCGCTCAATCAGCGTCTTGCGCGCGTCGTCGGAGCCGCCCGACAGCAGCGCGATTACGACCGATTCCTCCTCGCGAGTAAGCGGCGGCGGCAGGGTTTCGCTCCCGCCGATATAATGCACGCCAGCGCGCGAAATGAATACCTTTCTCCACAGTCTTGCGATTAACGACGACAGCCCTTTGAACATGGTGAAAACCTCCGAATTTCTTAATTTTCAATAGTTTATCAGCGCGGAATACGCGACGTTGTCGGCAAGAGCCGTCGGCGAAACGGCGACGAGCAGGTTTTGCGACGCGCCGTCCACCGTCACGCCGTCGGGTCGGAACGCGAGCAACAATCCGCCGCGCACGCCCACCGCGTTGTAGGGTATCAGCCGAAAGCTCGGCGCGTTCGCCAGCGCGCCCAAGTCCGACAGAACGACGTGTGCGCCGCGTTTATTCAGCGTTTGCAGCACCTCGCGCGTTTCGCGTTCGAAGAGCGGCAGCAAGTCCGTTAGCGGCGCGACGGCGACGCTTGCGCCCGTCACGGGGTCCTTCAGCGAGTTGCCGCTGTCCCGCAGGGCACGCAGGCGGATAGTTCGTGTCCCCTGCCGAATTTCAAGCTCCGAATAGCCGCCGGTCGGACGGGCGACGCGTTGCAGCGCAAGGCTGACGGCGGCATAGCACGCGCCGAACGCTATGGCGAGCACGCCGAGATTCATGCGGAGCCGCCCGCCGAACATCGCCATCGCAAGCCCCGCGACGGCAGCCGACACCGCGAAGAACGCGACGGCGCGACGCGCCACTCCCCGCATACCGAACGCGCCAACCGCGATTGCAAGCCCGATTGCGCCCGCGATTACGGGGTTGCCCAAGAACGGACGGAGCGCGGCGGCGACGGCGTATCCCCCACCCGCCGCGGCGGCGACTGCCATGCGCCACCGTTTCGCGCCCGCGCCGCAGAGCTTCGCGGCGGCAAGCAGGAGTATGTAGTTCATCGCGAAATTTACAACAAACACCTCGTCGGCGTACACCAAGTCACTCACCTCCCAAGCGGTTCTTTGAGGTTTCGCGCGACGCTTGTCATGGTTGACCCCAGTATAGACCGCGCTTTCGGAAAAAGCTGTCGTTTTCCCGACCGTGAACGCGCGAAAAAAGTTGTTGACAAACATGCGCCGCCCGTGTTACACTTTATTCAATTAAATAGTTGCCGTGCCTTACGGGCTAAGGGCTGTTGCCGATTCGCGTGATTATTTACGCAGTCGCAACGTCTACGACCGTCTGTGCCGGAGCGATTCGCTGCTTTATTTGCGCATTCGCTCTCGGGGTCATATTTGGAAACGAAGTGGCCTTCACGTTTTGAGAAGGGAACTAAACCATCGGTATGCTTGCTGTGCGGGGATATTGCAATTTTAATTGCGACATTCGGCTCGGCGGTTATTCGTGCGTTGCCTGTTTCCTCTCGGGGAAGCGGGTTGTTTTTTTGCCGATACGCGGCTGTGCAACCGTCTCGCGCGCGTTTTGTTCGCGCACCGCGCTTATTTTGTAAATCTCGCTCCGCGCTAATTTTAGTGCGCGCGCGTTTGATTTAGACTTTTTTCAGTTTTCCTCCCTATCACAGCCTTGCGGGTTCGTTTACCGTGGGGCACCTTCCCCCGGGCAGCGTATGGGACCGTTGTCCGGGGTTTTTTACAATGGTATTCCGCGCGAAAATGCTTGCGATTATCGACGAAAGGGGTATACTGTAATGGACTGGTACCCGCTGTTTAACTCGCTGCGCGTCGCGGCGATTTCCACGGCGTTTACGTTTTTCCTCGGGCTGCTGGCGGCGCATGTCGTTTCGCGCGCGCCGAGACTTGTGCGCGGGGCTTTGGACGTTGTGCTGACGCTGCCGCTCGTCCTGCCGCCGACGGTTATCGGGTTCTTCCTGCTGAAGCTGTTCGGACCCTACGGTCCCGTTGGGAGCATATTTGAGAAATGGTTTGAGACGCGGCTCGTCATGCGTTGGTATTCGGCGATTTTCGCCAGCGTCGTCGTCGCGTTCCCGCTGATGTACAGGACGACTTGCGGCGCGTTCCGCGCTTATGACCGCGACCTGCGCAGCGCGGGGCAGACGCTGGGTCTGTCGAACACCTACATATTCTGGCGCGTGACGCTCCCGTGCTGCAAACAGGGGATTATCGCGGGCTCAATCCTCGCCTTTGCCCGCGCCCTCGGCGAATACGGCGCGACGAGCATGGTCGCCGGTTACACGCCCGGGCGGACGGCGACGATTTCGACGACGGTTTATCAGCTCTGGCGCACGGGGGACGACGCGGGCGCGTACACGTGGGTCGCGATTAACATCGCAATCTCCGCCGTCGTGCTGATTGCGCTGAACTTCTTTGAGAAGAACGAGAAAAGAGGCGGAATATAATGCTTTCCGTTGACATTCATAAGCGTCTCGGCGACTTTCGGCTTGACGTGGCGTTCTCGGCGGAGGACGGGATTCTCGCCCTGCTCGGCGCGAGCGGTTGCGGCAAGAGCCTTACCCTGCGGTGCATCGCGGGAATTGAACGCCCGGATTCGGGCAGAATTGAGCTTAACGGGCGTGTACTGTTCGACAGCGAGCGCGGCATTAACCTGCCGCCGCAGAAGCGGCGCGTGGGCTATCTGTTTCAGCACTATTCGCTGTTCCCGAACATGACCGTCGCGCAGAACATCATGCAGGGCGCGCGGCTTCGTCCCAAGGGGGAGCGGCGCGCGGCGGTTTCGGCGATGATTGCGTCCATGCGGCTTGACGGGCTTGCGGAGCACCGACCGAGCGAGCTTTCCGGCGGGCAGAGACAGCGCGTCGCGCTCGCGCGGTGCCTAATTGCGGAACCGGAAGCTCTGCTGCTGGACGAGCCGTTCTCCGCGCTGGACGACTACCTGAAGTGGCAGCTTGAGCTTGAACTGACGGACACGCTCGGCGCATACGCGGGCAAGGTCGGCACGACGCTGTTCGTGTCGCACGACCGCGGCGAGGTCTATCGGCTCGCCGAAAGCGTCTGCACGCTGACGCGCGGCAGCGGCAACGGCGTGCAACCCGTGCGCGAGCTGTTCGCGGAACCCGACACTCTCGCAAAGTGCCTAATCTCCGGCTGCAAGAACTTTTCGCGCGCACGTCCTCTCGGCGGTAATTTGGTTGAAGCTGTGGACTGGGGCGTGACGCTTGACGCGGGGCGCGAGGTGACGATTGACGTTGCTTATGTCGGGGTTCGGGCGCACTATCTTTCAATTGACAATGGACAATTGACAATGGACAATTACGGGGGTAGGACGACGGGGAATTTGGTTCGGTGTACTGTTGAGCGGGTTATTGATGATGTTTTTTCTGCTGTTGTTATGTTGCGGACTTCGGGGGACGCGTCGTCCGAGATGTCGCGGTTGCGCATGGAATTGCCAAAGGCGGAGTGGGACGGGTTTTATTCCGCCGATTCGCCGCGTGAAATTGATATTAGCATCGACGCTAAAGATATAATGCTGTTAAAGGAGTAATGACAATGCTTAAATCCATTCTGCCCGACGAAGCGCGGGACATACTGCTGGGACTTGCCGCCGCGCCGATTACGGAGCGCGTGCCGATTGGGGACGCGGCGGGGCGCGTGCTTGCCGAGGACGTGACGGCGACGGTGCCGATTCCGCCGTTTGACCGCAGCCCGTTTGACGGTTACGCGTTCCGTGGTGAGGATACCGCGAACGCAAGCCGCGAAACGCCCGTGACGCTGAAGATTACGGAGGAAATTCCCGCCGGGCACGTGCCGACGGTCGAGATTACGCACGGCTTTGCCGCGAAAATCCTGACGGGTTCGCCGCTCCCCGTCGGCGCGAACGTGACCGTTAAGTACGAATACACGGAGTTCACGGACACGGAGGTTACAATTTTCCAGCCGATTCCGCCGAACAAGGACGTGATTTACGCGGGTTCAGACGTTGCCGTGGGTGAGGTCGTCGCGCGGCGCGGCGACGTGCTGCACCCGCCGCTGCTCGGGCTGCTCGCGAGTGAGGGCATTGCGGAGGTCGCGGTGTTCAAGGCTCCGCGCGCCGCGATTATCAACACGGGCACAGAGCTGTGCGAGCCGGGGCAACCGCTCCCGCCCGCGAAGATTTACAACAGCAGTGTGTTCACGCTGTCGGGCTACCTGCGTGAGGTCGGCGTTCAGGCTTGGAACGCGGGCGTTGTGCGCGACGAGCCCGCCGAAATTGCGGCGCGGATTAAGGACGCGCTCGCCGTTTCGGACGTGGTGATTACGACGGGCGGCGCGTCCGTCGGCGACTATGACTGCGCCCTGCGCGCGGCGGAGCTGCTCGGCGCGGAGACGCTGTTTTGGAAAACGAAGCTGAAACCCGGCGGCGCGGTCGTCGCCTCCGTGCTCGGCGGGAAGCTGATTCTCGCGCTGTCGGGCAACCCGGGCGCGGCGGTAATTTTCCTGCTGCGCGTCGCGCTGCCGTACATGAAAAAGCTCTGCGGCAGAACGGATTGCCTGCCCGAAACGATTGAGGTTTTGCTGAAAGAACCGTTCACAAAGGAGAGCACGCGCGTGCGGCTACTGCGCGGTCGGCTTGAAATTTCGGGCGGCACGGCGTACTTTGTCGAGCGCGGCGGTCAGGGCGGCGGCGACATCGGCTCGCTAAAGGGCTGCGACCTGTTGGCGGAGCTGCCCGCCGGCAGTCCCAAGCTCCCGGCGGGGACTTTGGTGCGGGCATACGTTGTCAATTGACAATTAACAATTGATAATTGACAATTTCAGGCACTGCGTGCCTTTCCTTTTCCTTGTGCACCACAATTGAATCGTATTAAACCCCCCTTTGGCGGAAATACTGTCTGTACTTTCCGTTTGAGGGGGGATTTGTTTGATTGGCAAAGTAGAGATATGCGGGGTCAACACCGCGCGGCTCAAGGTTTTGAAGAACGACGAGACGGTCGCGCTGCTTGAACGCTGCAAAACCGGCGACATGGCGGCGCGGGAGGAGCTAATCAGCGGCAACCTGCGGCTTGTGCTGTCGGTTATCCAAAAATTTACAAATAGGGGTGAGAATCTCGACGACTTGTTTCAGGTCGGTTGCATCGGGCTGATTAAGGCAATCGACAACTTCAACACAGGGCTTGGCGTGCGGTTTTCGACGTATGGGGTGCCGATGATAATCGGCGAAATACGCCGATACTTGCGGGACAATTCTTCTATTCGGGTGTCGCGGTCGATGCGCGACACGGCTTATCGCGCGCTGCAAATGAAAGAAAAAATCATTGGTGAGACGCAGCGCGAGCCGACTGTGGACGAGCTTGCCATCGCGCTCGGCGTTGCGCGGAGTGAGGTTGTGTTCGCGCTCGACGCTATCAGCGCGCCCGTGTCGCTCTACGAACCGCTGTACACCGACGGCGGCGAGAGCATCTGCGTCGTTGACCAAGTGCGCGACACTTCCAACACGGACGAGCATTGGTTGGAGCAAATCGCGCTGTCGGACGCAATCGGGCGGCTCGCCGAGCGCGAAAAACACATTCTCGCGCTGCGGTTTCACCACGGAAAGACGCAGATGGAGGTCGCGAGCGAGGTCGGCATTAGTCAGGCGCAGGTTTCGCGGCTGGAAAAAAACGCGATTAGTCAAATCAAAAAAAATATGTGAGGAATGGATTTAATTATGGCAAAAGCAGGTATGCGCCGTCCGAACCCAAAGCAGCCGCACGGCACGGAGAGCAACAAAAAGGCAAAGTTTCCCAAAAACGACGTTCCGCCCGTCCCCGAGGTGCGCGGCAAGGACAAGCACGACGCCGCGAACGGCGCGTGGGCGGACGCGTGGGACGACGCGACGACCGCCGGCGGCGTGATGCTGACGACGAGCGAGGTGCTCGACTTCGCGGCAGGGGAGGACAATTGACAGTTGACAGTTGACAATTAAGTAAGCGGTTCACCTTTTCGGTGAACCGCTTTATTTTTTCAGCCCGAGCACTTCGTCGGCGGAGACGTTGTAGTATTGGCAGAGCTTGATTAGGTGGCGTATCGGCAGTTCGTTCGCCGCGCGCTCGTACCGCGCGTACATCGTCTGCGAGGTGCCGAGCATGTCGGCGATTTCCTGCTGCGTCTTGTCGCGGTCCTCCCGCAGCTCGCGTATTGCGCGAACGTAATGCTCCATGCCGTCACCCCCTTGATTTTTAAGGATATGATAGCATAGTAAAGATATTCACTATTGACTTTAGTAAATATTTGTATTATGATGTTGCAAGCATCTGGCGCGTGCGCCGAATAAAAGAGGGGGAGAACTATGGAACGGAAGTTGGGGCGCGGTCGGCGTTGCCGCCGTGTTTAGTCTTGCCGCGAAAGCCAAAGCGAACGGCGATAAAAGGGGCTTTGAAACCGCGTCCACTTACGTTGCGTTCAATCAAATCGTCGATTACTTCAATTCCGTGCACTTCCCCGCCGAGCACGCGGCATTGACGGCGGAGCGCGCGCCCGCCAAAATTAACCTCTCCGACTTATAACCCCCCCCAATAATTCCCATTCATAAACCCCGCCTTATTTTCGTAGAATATTCGTACAAGCCCGCGCACCGTGCGCGCGGCGCGACAACCTACGAAAAAGAGGGTTTTTACATTGCAAAACAAGAAAAAACTCGCGGCGGCTCTCGCTGTCGTGTTCGCCGTTAACATTATTATTATCATGCTGTTTCAGTCTATGCCCGCGTTCGCGGCGAGCTATCGCAAAGGCTCGTCCGGCTCGGTCGTGTCGCAAATGCAGAAAAAACTGAAGGATTGGGGCTATTATTCCGGCGCGGTGGACGGTTCTTTCGGCGCGAAAACCGAAGAAGCTGTCAAGTTTTTCCAGCGCAAGAATAAGCTCACCGTCGATGGCGTTGCGGGCAAGGCGACGCTCGCCGCGCTCGGCATTAACGACAGCTCCGCGCCGTCCTCGCAGTCGAACGAGCTGAACCTGCTCGCGCGGCTAATCTCCGCCGAGGCGCGCGGCGAGCCGTATCGCGGGCAGGTCGCCGTCGGCGCGGTCGTGCTGAACCGCGTGAAGCACCCGTCGTTCCCGAACTCGATGTCGGGCGTAATCTACCAGTCGGGCGCGTTCTCGTGCCTTGCCGACGGGCAGTTCAACCAGCCGATTGCCGACAGCGCGTACAAGGCGGCGCGCGAAGCTCTCGCCGGTTCGGACCCGTCGGGCGGCTCAATCTACTACTTCAACCCCGCGACGGCGACGAGCAAATGGATTTGGTCGCGCCCGCTCATGCTGTCAATCGGCAAGCATCGGTTCTGCAAATAAGCAAAAAGGTACTGCAAACGCAGTACTTTTTCAGGTCGTCAAAAAACGATGTTTTTTGACGAAAGCGAGAGTTGGAACATCGCGCGGCGGCGCGATGAAAGGTAACGCTTGGCGGAAGTGAATTCCGCCAAGCGTTTTAATTTCACGTTTTTCCGCTCTGTCGCACGCCCACGCACTCCGCCGCGAAAAAACCTTTTCGCGCGGCGAAAAGGACGAAAGCCGCGGGAATACTATTCTGACAGTCTGATAAGTACTGCAATTGCAGTACTTTTTTCATATCTCTTGCAGGTACCGCTTCGCTATTCGCAGCGCGGCGCTTGGTTCCTTCCGCGCCAGCAGCCCGACGGCGAACAGGATATACCGCTCGTCCAGCAGCAGCTCGGCGCGTTGCGGGGCAAGCACCAACGGCTCGTCGGGAGTTGCAAGCGCGGCTGTCAGCACGCGGCGCGCGTCGCCCGAAAACGCGAGCGGTCCGCCCGCGCCGATGACCGTGCGCACGTTCGACAAGTCCTTGCCGCGCTGCACCCACGCCTCGCCCGTGATTGTCACGACGGGTTCCAGCCGCCCGACGTGGCGCGTGACCGCCGTGCGCACAGCCGCCCGCGCGAGCGCGATTTGGTGCCGCGTCAGCGTCTGCCCGTCGGGGATTGACAGGCGGTCGCGCAGCTCTGGCAGCGCGGTTTCAAGCGCGTCGCGCTCCTGCGGGTTCAGTTCCGTCTCAAGCTCGGCGGCGAGTGTATCCAAATTATGGTATAGCCCAAGGTCGCCCTCAACTGTGCGCTTTACCGTCGGTTCGCGCAGACCGAGCATTCGCGCGCCCTCTCGCGTCGGCGTTCCGACCGCGATTGAGCACACGTCGGTCGTCGCGCCGCCGACGTCCACGAGCAGCAGCTCGCCCAGTCCCGGCTCGTCGTCCGTTCCGTTCGCAATGAGCTGCGCGGCTTGCAGCACGGCGGACGGCGTGGGGCAGACTACTCCCGCAATGATTTCCGAGACTTTCTCCATGCCGCGCGCGTGAATGATGCGCGAGATGAACAGCTCGCGAATGTGTTGGTTGACGGGTTCGATGTCGAGGAAGCCGAACTCGGGCATGACGTTCGGCGAGTAAGTGACGAACTTCGACGTTTCGGCGAACACTTCCATAATCTCGTCGTTTGCGGACTTGTTACCCGCGACGATTATCGCAAATATGTCTGATTTTGCCAGCATTTGGGCGTTGTGGACGATGGTTTTGCGGTTGCCGCCGTCCGTGCCGCCCGTCAGGAGCACGATGTCGGGGTCCAGTTCCTCAAGCTCGCGCAGCTCCCAACGCGAAAGCTCGTGGCTGAACGAACCGACGACCTTTGCGCCCGCGCCGAGCGCGGCAAGGTGCGCCGCCTTCGTCGTGTAGTCCGGCACAAGCCCGACGACTGCCATGCGCAGCCCGCCCGCCGCGCTGCTGCAAGCGATTGCGCCGCGCACTTCCTCTTCCGTGATGTGAATCTGCTCGGAGAGCGCGGAGAGCGCGGCGCGCAGTCCCGTCGCAACGTCGGTCAGGACGGTGGACGGGGCTTGCGCCCGCCCCGCAAGGGTTTCGTTTTTCATGTCGAAAGCGACGGCCTTTGTAAACGTGCTGCCGAAGTCAATGAATATTCTGTACCTTATTCCCTCGTCCCCGCCGCCGCGCGGTGCTTCTTGAGGGTATTTTCGCAATAGCTTCTCCATATTCTCACCGTCCCCTCGCAAGGTGCTTTCGTCCTATCGTCGTTTCTTCCGTTCCATTTTAGGTTTTTGATATTTGTAATCTCCAACTTGCTCCTTGCGCTACCCGCGCGGGGCCCCCTTTCTTATGCGAGAAAGGGGGGAAAGCGCATTTAAGAGGGGGTTCCCCCTCTTAAGAATCACCCCGCGAGCTAGGCGCAAACCAAGCGCGGCGTTA
>JAISKH010000033.1 GCA_031261325.1 Oscillospiraceae bacterium | reverse complement strand
TAACCGCAAAATACGGCAAAACGTCATAAAAACAATTGCATTCGCGCCCGCGATATGGTAATATATCCACAATACTCATTGGTTATATAAACATTAAATAGGAGGAAACATCATGAGCAAAATTTTAATTGTCTACTATTCGCAGTCAGGCAGCACGGAAAAGCTCGCAAAGCTGATTCAGAGCGAGGTCGGCGGCACACTCGCGACAGTCGCCGATACGGTTGACCTCGCGGAGTTTGACACCGTGTTCGTCGGCACGCCGAACCACGCGGCGGGCGCGTCACAGCCCGTCAAGGATTTCCTCGCGTCGCACGACCTGTCAGGCAAGAAGGTCGTCCCGTTCTGCACGCACGGCATGGGTGGCGAGCAGAATACCGCGTCCGACATCGCGAAGCTCTGCCCCAATTCAACGATTCTCACGAGCTTCGCCGTCAAGGGCGTGGAGCTTGATTCCGCAAAGGCGGCTGTTCTCGCGTGGCTTGAAGTCGTCGGCAAATAGTGGTCGGCAAATAAACATTCGGAGGTTACATCATGTCATTTTCGCAACTGATTAAGGACAGATATTCCGTGCGCAGCTTCGCGCAGACGGCGATTTCCGCAGACGACAAGGCGGCGATTCTCGAAGCGGGACGCGTCGCGCCCACGGCTTGTAACTATCAGCCGCAACGGTTCCACGTGTTTGAGACGGCGGAGGACTTGCAAAAGCTCGACCTCTGCTCTCCGTGCCGTTACGGCGCGCCGTATGCGATACTGATTTGCTACGACAAGTCCGTGTGCTGGTCGCAACCCGACGGCTCGAACAGCGGCTCGATTGACGCGTCGATTGCCACGACGCACATGATGCTGCAAGCCGCCGACCTCGGGCTGGGCAGCATTTGGGTCGGCATGTTTGACGCGGCAAAGCTCGCCGCGGAGTTCGCCCTGCCGGAGAACATCGTCCCCGTCGCGCTGCTGCCGCTCGGGTACCCTGCGGAGGGCACGGAGCCGTTCGCGCTCCACTACCAACGCGGAGCACTTGACAGTTTTTTAGTGTAGTCACACTACCTTATTCCCCCGTCCCCCGCAGGGCACTCTGCGTCTTTCGTCCTATCGTCGTATTCTGCCGTTCCATATCTGTTATCTGTTAACTATTATCTGTTACTTGCTCCTTGCGCTCCCCGCGCGGGGCTCCCTTTCTTATGCGAGAAAGGGGGGAAAGCGCATTTAAGAGGGGGCAAGCCCCCTCTTAAAAATCACCCCCACAGCTAGGCGCAAACCAAGCGCGGCGTTACGGGCGGTAAGTGTAAAATGGTGTTGCAAGCTGCCACTTGGCAAGGACATGTGCGGTGCAACACGGTTGGCTTTCGCGGAGCGAGCTTGCACTTGAAGTTTAGTCTTGTGCCGCGTAATGAGTACCATGATTTGCGATAGCGACTGGAGACTTGAGTGAGTTGAGAAGCAGGGGATTCTTAAGGGGGCGCAGCCCCCTTAAGCGCGCTTTCCCCCCTTTCCCGCGTTGGAAAGGGGGCGCCGCCCGCGTAGGGCAAGCGAATCTCCTTTGAGATTGAAAAATCAACAGAAAATCTAATACAGAGAGCGCGGCGTTACGCGCAACAAGAGTCGCCTCGGCGGGACGAGGGAATAAGGAAAAACATCGGCGGGTCACCCCGCCGATGTTTTTGTTATTTGCTTAAAGTCTCATAATCAATCTTCCCCAATGCCGTTTTGGGCAAATCCGCGACAAACTCATACTCGCGGGGGGCGGCGAACTTCGCAACGCGCTGCTCGCAATGCTCAATCAGGGACTGCTTTGTGGATTCCGAGGGCTGCACGCCGCTATTCAGCACGACGAACGCCTTGACCTTTTGCATACGGTACGGGTCGGGCACGCCGACGACCGCAACCTGCGCAACCGCGTCGTGCGACTCGAGTGCCGCCTCAACCTGCGCGGGATATACGCTGTAGCCGGAGGTAATGATGACGCGCTTGGAGCGTCCGCGGAAGTAGAGGAAGCCATCTTAGTCCATCGCGCCGAGGTCGCCCGTGTGCAGCCACACGCGTCCGTCGCCGTGCTGACGCAGAACGTCCGCCGTGTCGCCGTCGTCGCCGTCATAGCCCGCCATAACAGTCGGTCCAGAGACGCAAATTTCGCCCGTCTTATTCGTCGCGACTTCGACTGATGTGCCCGGCTCGACGATTTTATAGTACGTGTCGGGGAACGGGATACCGATGCTGCCCTCGCGGTGGAACTCGCGCGGGGTCAGGCAGCTCGCCGTGACGCACTCGGTAAGTCCATAGCCCTCACGGATTTGCACGTGCGAGCCGTGCTTTTTAAGAAATTCGTCAACGCGACGCTTCAGGTCGGCGGGCAACGTGTCGCCGCCGGAGAAAACGCCCTCAAGCCCGGACAAATCAAGCCTGTCCGCATCTTCCATTCGCAGCAGAGCCTCGAACAGCGTCGGCACGCCGGCGACATAGTTGGGGTGGTGCTTCTTTAACAGCTCCGCGAACGACTTAACCGAAAATTGCGGGACGAGCACGCACTCAAGCCCCGAGGTCAGCGCGGTGTGTATGCACACGCCCAGCCCGAACCCATGGAAAATCGGCATAATCGCGAGCATCTTGTGCCCGGGAACAATACAGTCGCTCGCCGCCGCCGTCTGTAGGGCGAGCGCGTTAATCGCAAGGTTCGTCAGCTTTACGCCGCGCGGCTTGCCGCATGTGCCGCCCGTGAAGAGTATCGTCGCGACCTCCTCGGCGTAAATCGGCGCTTCGTAGGGCAGGAGCGGCTCCTTCATCGTGCTGTCAAGGCGCGGGGGCGCGCCGAAGTTCATCGCGTCGCCGCGGCGCAATACCTCGCGCCAACGGATAGCCCTTTCGGACAGCGGCGTTTTCGCGGACTTGCGTCCCTGCGTGAGCGCGAAGAGCGTGCTGCGCATCATGCTCAGTCCGTCCTCAATCGCGGTGAGTATAAGCATCTTAATGCCAAGGCGCGGCATAATCGCGGCGAACTTCGGCTCGAACACATCAAGCGTAACGACCGCGGTACACTCGCTCTCGTTTAAGCAATACACCAGTTCCTCGGGTGAGGACTGCGGGTGTATCATAACCGAGATTGCGCCAATCATGTTAAGCCCGTAGAACGCGAACACCGCCTGCGGCGTGTTGGGCAGGCATATCGCAACGCGGTCGTCGGACTTAATGCCGACCGTGTGGAACGCGCGGGCGACGCGCCGAATCTCGGCAACGAGTCCGCTATAATTCAGGTGGGAGCCGTTAAACTCCGTCGCCGTATTTTCAGGGTATTTTTTCGCGGCTTTGAGAACGAGGTCAGTCACGCCGCCTTCGGGATAATCCAGCGTCTGCGGCACGTTGCCGTAGTGCTTCAGCCAAGGTGTATTGAGAGCCATGATAGTTTCCTCCTATTTCTAAATAATTATAAACAACGCGCAATATAAAGTGGGCAGACAGTCGTCCGCCCACTTACACAATGCCGATGCGCTGTAGCGCGGAACCTCGGGCATGGTACGCGGCAAGCGCGCCGTGCCCGAGAACCCGCGATTGGGTACAGTTAGTCCGTCACGTAGGGCAGCAGCGCGATTTGACGCGCGCGCTTGATTGCTATCATCAGCTCGCGCTGATGCGGGGCGCATACGCCGGTCGTGCGGCGGGGCAGAATCTTCGCGCGCTCCGATGTGAAACGCTTGAGCTTGTTGATGTCCTTATAGTCGATATTCTGCGCGCGGTCCACGCAGAACTGACAAACCTTACGGCGCTTCCGTCCGTGCGGACGCGCATTGTCTTTCTCGTATGCCAAGTTGCATTACCTCCTGTCGGTTAATGTATCCGCAAACGCTTGCGGTATAAGTGTAAAGTTAAAAGCGAGATTAGAACGGTAAAGATTAAAACGGCAGGTCCCCGTCGTCCACGTCGTCCAGCTCGGCAAAGTCCGAACCTGTAACGGGCGTCGTGTAACCCGACTGCGCGGCATAGCCCGATTGCGTTCCGCCGCCGGAGTTATAGTCGCCGCCGGAGGACGAGCGCGAGCCTGAATAATCGCTTGCGCCGGGCGCGCCGTCTCTGCTCTTCTTGCTCTCTGTGAAGTACGCGTTTTCGACGACGACCTCCGCCGAGCGGCGGTTATTGCCGTCCTTGTCTTTCCAGTCGCGGATTTGCAGACGACCGTTAACGGCTATCATCTGTCCCTTGGTGAACCACTTGGAGATGAACTCCCCCGTGCCCTGCCAAGCAACGCAGTCGATAAAATCGACCTGACGCTCATTCGTCGCCTTTGAGACGAAGCCGCGGTCAACCGCAAGCGCGAAGGACGCGACGGGCGTGCCGCTCTGCGTGCGTCTCAGCTCGGGGTCGCGCGTCAGGCGACCCATCAGTACTACTTGATTCATTCGTTCTTCTCCCCTTACTCCGCGATAACGGTTAACAGCGAGCGCATGATGCCGTCGGTAATACCGAGGACACGATCCAGCTCGGCGGGGAAGTCGGGTTCAGCCGAGAAGCGAACGAGTACATAGAACCCGTCCGGCTTGTCGTCAATCGGGTACGCGAGCTTTTTGCGGCCCCACTCCTCAACTTCGAGAAGCGTTGCGCTTCCCTCAATCAAGTCCTTGAACTTTGTCGCGATTGCGGCAATTTCCTCTTCGGTCTTTGTGGCGTCAATGATATAGAGCAGCTCGTACTTTTCTGTGATTTTTGCCATGTTTTTGCACCTCCTTTTGGACTAATGGCCCCCTTTCGGGAGCAAGGACGATTTGCCGCGTAAAATATAGTCGCGGCAAACGGTCAGCCGATGTTATACGCACCCGCCGTCGCCCGATAAAACAGACAACAACAGAATACCGCCAAAACAACAGCCCTGACTGATTGATTATACGCTAAATTACCGCAATGTCAAGCGAATTATCAGAATGTTTACATTTGTAATATGTAAAAACCGTTGGGGGCAAAGCGCGGAGGCGGCACGAGCCACCTCCGCGCGGACACAGGTATCGGGTGATAACAATCAAGCTCTCCGCCCGACAACCTGCCCGTCCGTGACCTTTCGTCTGCATACGCCTTACAAAACTTACCCGCCTTAACAAAAATGCTTCTTCGGAGTTTATAAGAGCCGACACCGGTCTGATACCGAACGTGAATCTGTGTCCGACGTTATTATGTCTCGCGCCGCGCGCAATACACAGGAAATTTTAAGAAATTTTCGTGCAAATTCGGGGACAAGGCGAATATAGTTAATCAGACAATTGACGCATAACCGCTCGACAGTCGGGCGCGAAAATCGGGAGGTTTTGACCATGAACACAACCGCCGTCGTCGCAATAATCGCCGTCGCGCTGCTTATCTCGGCAGCGTTCTTCAAGTCGTCGCTGAAGCTGCTGTGCAAGGTGCTGCTCAGTACGGCGGCGGGATTCCTCGCCCTCGCCCTGCTGAATCACTTCGGCGCAAAGCTCGGCGTGACGATAACGGTAAACTGGGCGCAAGCACTCATCGTCGGCATACTCGGCTTGCCGGGACTTGCGCTGGTACTACTCCTCCAATGGGTAACTTGACAGATAATGGTTAACGGATAACAGATATGGTACGTCCTACCGCGTCCTTATCTGTTATCCGTTATCTGTTAGTTGTTTGTTGTTATCTGTTCGTCACGCTGTTTCTATTGCGTCGGCTTTTTGGAGGTCGTGACGCTGTATTGCTTCGGTGCGCATTTGGTATTTCAGGATTTTGCCCGCCGCGTTCATCGGGAAGTCGTCCACGAAATCGACGTAGCTCGGCGTTTTGTGCTTTGCCATGTTCGTGTAGACGTACTCCTTGACCTCTTTCTCGGACAGCTCCTCGCCCGCCTTGAGCACTACGCAGGCGCAAATTTCCTCGCCGTACTGCTCGCTGGGCACGCCGATAACCTGCACGTCCTTAATCTTCGGGTGCGTGTACAGAAATTCCTCAATCTCCTTGGGGTAGATATTCTCGCCGCCGCGGATAATCATGTCTTTCAGCCGACCCGTGATTTTATAGTATCCCTCCGGCGTGCGCACGGCGATGTCGCCCGTGTGCAACCAGCCGTTTTTGTCGATTGCCGCCGCCGTCGCTTCCGGCATTTTGTAGTAGCCCTTCATGATGTTGTACCCGCGCGCGACAAATTCGCCCGCCTCGTTGTCCGGCATGTCAGCCCAAGTTTCGGGGTCAACAATTTTGCACTCAATCTCGGGCAGAGCCTTGCCGACGGTCGCGACGCGCAGCTCCTGCGAGTCGTCCGTGCTGGACATGGTGCACCCGGGGGAGCTTTCGGTCTGCCCGAACACTATGACAATTTCGGACATGTTCATCTTCTCCACAACGTCGCGCATTACGGGCACGGGGCAGGGACTGCCCGCCATAATTCCAGTGCGCATATAGGCAAAGTCGGCGGGGTTGAAGTCCTTGTGCTCCAGCAACGCGATAAACATCGTCGGCACGCCGTGGAAGCACGTAATGCGCTCCTGACGTATGCACGCGAGGGCGGGCTTGGGCGAGAAGTACGGCAGCGGCGACATCGTTGCGCTGTGTGAAACCGCCGCCGTCATCGCGAGCACCATGCCGAAGCAATGGAACATCTGGACGTGAATCAGCATACGGTCGGCTGTGGACAAGTCCATGCGGTCGCCGATGCACTTGCCGTTATTGACGACGTTGCGGTGCGTCAGCATTACGCCCTTTGGGTACCCCGTCGTGCCCGAGGTGTATTGCATGTTGCAAACGTCGTCGGGGTCAACGGCGGCTTCGCGGCGGTAAACCTCTTCAATCGGCACGTTATCCGCGAGCTTCAGCGCGTCCGCCCATGTGACGCAGCCCTTTTGGCGGGACGAGATGGTCACGACATGGCGCAGGAACGGCAAACGCTTGCAATGCAGCGGGTTCTTCGGCTGAGAATAGTCAAGCTCGGGGCAAATGTCGCGCATTATGCTCACGTAATCGGAGTCCTTGTAGCCGTCAATCATAACGAGCGTGTGAATATCCGCCTGCCGCAGCAGGTACTCCGCTTCGCGCACCTTGTAGGCGGTGTTCATCGTGACGAGTACCGCGCCGATTTTAACGCTTGCCCAGAACGTGATGTACCATTGCGGAACGTTTGTCGCCCAAATTGCGACCTTTGCGCCGGGCTTAACGCCGAGTGCGATTAGCGAGCGGGCAAATTCGTCAACGTCCTCGCGGAACTCCGAATACGTGCGAGTGTAGTCGAGCGTCGTGTAACGGAACGCGTACTGGTCGGGAAATTCCTCCGTCACGCGGTCAAGCATACGCGAGAACGTCAGGTCAACGAGCACGTCCTTTTTCCAGATGTACTTGCCCGTGCCGCGCTTGTTGTCGAAGTACTTCTCCGCGCGGTCGCGGTCAGAGACGAGCTTGGACATTACGTTCGCGTAATAGGGCAGAATAACGTCCGCGTCGCTGTCCGCCGCTTCCGCGTCCAACCCCGTGAGGTCGAGCGTGAGATGACCGTTGTAGTCAATCGAGTGCAGGGCGAGCAGCATTTCGCTCAGGGGCACGTCTCCGTCGCCGACGAGCGCGCGGGTGGTTGCGCCGCCGCTATGCGCCGCGTCCGCGACGTGGACGAGCTTCACATACGCGCCGAGGTTGCGGATTGTCGTGTCCGCCGTCTCTCCCGCGTTGATGTACGTGTTGCGCAGGTTCCACAGCGCGGCGAGATTGTCGCACGCGAAGCGGTCAAGCAGCGTGCAGAGCCGTGCGGTGTCGCTGTAAAACCCGCGCGTCTCAACGAGCAGGACGACGCCGCGACGCTCCGCCTCCGGCAAAAGCTCGCCGACGAGGGAGACGATGCGCATCTCGTCCTCCGCGCGGTCAAACGCAAGGTCAAGGCACACGTAGGGCACGCGCAGCGCGGCGGCAAGCTCCATGCAGGCGAGCGCGGCGTGCTTTGCGTTCTCCGCGTCGCCGTCGCCCGAAACGTCCACCGCGACGGACGGTATTTCAAGCAGCTTTTCCGTCAAACGCCGCAGGAAACGCTGACGCTCTCCCTCGTCCTTCATCAAAAACGCGGCTTCATCTTGCGACCACGACAGCTCTATGCCGTCCAGCTCCATTGACTCGGCGAGGTCGCAATGCCAGCTCCAGTCGCCGGCTCGCCAAGCGTTTGCTTTATATGACAGTTTCATCAGGCATGTTCCTCATTCACGATTTTGTTGACCGCGCTCAGGTATGCGCGAATCGACGCGCCGACTATATCGGTGGACAGTCCGCGCCCCGAATAAAGCTTGCCGCCGGAGCGGAGCTTGACAAGCGCGTCGCCCATCGCTTCGCGCCCCTCGGTTACGGAGCGAATCTGGAAGTCCTCAAGCTCAAACTTGCGCCCGAGCGCGTCCTCAATCGCGAGAAATGACGCGTCAATCGGTCCGTCGCCCATTGACAGCGCGCGCAGCTCCGCGCCGTCCTTTTGGATTTGCAGGCTTGCCGTCGCCGTTATCGCGCTGCCGCTGTTGATTACGTAGCTCGCGAGCTGATACGTCGCGGGGGACTGCCCCGCCGTCTCGGCGACGAGGGCTTCAATATCGCGCGAGTCCACCGCCTTGCTCGCGGCGACCTCCGTAAAGCGGGCGTAAACGCGCGTTAAGTCCTCATCCGTAACCTC
The DNA here is from genome assembly GCA_031261325.1 of Oscillospiraceae bacterium. GTDB lineage: Bacteria > Bacillota > Clostridia > Oscillospirales > Oscillospiraceae > JAIRRO01. The sequence goes on along the minus strand of JAISKH010000033.1, from coordinate 29,041 downwards.
ATAGCCCAGAGCTTCGACGCGCAGACGCAGCGTCAATATATCCGTCTCCGCGCTCAACTGAACGTCACCGCTCTCGGTTGAGCCGACGGCTTTGCCGAACGCCGTGCCCGTTCCGCGGTCCGCGCCGAGCAGCGTCTCAAGCTGACGGCACGTGCGGCGCAGGGCGGTTAGGTTCGCGCCGACGGTGAGGTTCAGGTATTCGCCGCGCGTCTGCACGACGTTCAGGAATTGCTCTAGCGACAGCGTAGCGTCGCCCGCTCCCGCCGAGGTCTTAATCTGCGCCGCGCCGACTGTGGCGGCTTTCGCGGCGGAAGCGGCGGCAAGCCCGAGCGTGTCCTTGCAATGAATCGACAGCGCGACGGTTTTAAGCTCCGGCACGTCGGCGTACACGCGCTCGATAAACGCGGCAAGCTCCTCCGGAAACAGCTCGCCCAGCGAGTCGCACAGCGTCACGGTTTTCGCGCCCGCCGCAATCGCTTCGCGCAGTATTGCGGCGAGAAACTCCGGCTCCGCGCGCGTCGCGTCCTCCGCCGTGACCTCAACGTCGGCGCAGAGCGCGGCGCATTTAGCGACGGTTTCCGCCGCGCGCGTGCGCACAACGTCGGGCTTCAGCCCGTAGGTGTACTCAATCTGCACCGTCGAGGTCGGAACAATCACGTCCAGTCGCGGCTTCTTCGCGCGGGAAAGCGCGTTCCAAGCGCGCTCCGCGGCGGCGGAGTCGAGCTGAACCGGCACGGAGATTGCGCTGCGCTCCAGCGTCGTTGACAGCGCGCGGATAAACGCCGCGTCCGCCGCCGACTCCGACACATAGCCCGTCTCCACAACGTCAACACGCAGCTTTTCCAGCAGCTTCGCAATCTCAAGCTTTTCCTTAAAGCTCAACCCCGCGGTGGACTGCTGTCCGCTCTCCCGCAATGAAATATCGGCAATCGCAATGTTCTTCAAAATAGATTCCCCCTGTGTTATAGCGTAGTCCTTCGTCCTAATTGTCAATTGTCAACTGTCAATTGTTAATTGACAGAAACCGTCCAGCCCAATTCGTCGGGCTTGTTGCCTGTTTGCACGCCGTAGAGCGTGTCGTAAAGCCGCTGCGCAAGCTCGCCCACGCCGCCTCCGTTAATGGCGAACTCGCTGTCCGCGAACTTCAGTCTGCCGACGGGGGAGATAACCGCGGCTGTGCCCGTCGCGAACACCTCGTTCAGCCGTCCCTCCGCCGCCGCCTTGCGCACGTCCTCAATCAGCAGGCGACGCTCCGAAACTTTCAGCCCCCAATGCCGCAGGAGCGCGAGAACGCTGTCGCGCGTCACGCCGGGCAGTATCGTGCCGAGCAGGGGAGCGGTGATAACCTCGCCGTCAATCACGAAAAACGCGTTTGACGTGCCGATTTCCTCAACATACTTGTGCTCCAGCGCGTCCAGCCACAGCACCTGCTCACAGCCGCGCGCGGTAGCTTCCTCCTGCGCCTTAAGGCTTGCGGCGTAGTTGCCGCCGACCTTGGCGAAGCCCGTTCCGCCCATAGCGGCGCGGACGTAATGCTCCTCAACGTAAATGCTCGTCGCGATTATGCCGCCGTCGGGCGAGTCGTAGTAGGGTCCGACAGGGGAGCAGATGATGATGAACTTGAAGTGGTGCGCGGGGTGAACGCCGAGAAACACCTCGTCCGCAATGATGAACGGGCGGATATAGAGCGATGTGCCCTCCTTTTCGGGAATCCAGTCCTGCTCAACATTGACGATTGCCTTAACCGCGTCCACGAACAGCTCCGGCTCCATTTCGGGGATACACATGCGCTCGTTCGTCTTGTTCAGTCGCTCGGCGTTCTTCGTCGGGCGGAACAGCAGGACGCGGCGGTCTGGCGTGCGGTAAGCCTTAAGCCCCTCGAACATCTGCTGCGAATAGTGCAGAACGGAGGTCGCGGGGTCGAGCGACAGCGGCCCGTAGGGGACGATGCGCCCGTCGTGCCAGCCTTTTTCGACGCTGTACTCAATGATAAGCATGTGGTCGGTGAACGTCTTGCCGAATTTCAGGGTGCTCGGGTCTGGCTTCGGCTTGGGGTTCGCGGTTCTCTCAACAGGAAATGTATAACTCATGGTTGTCAATTCTCCATTTCATTTATTTAATTGCGCGTAACCGCGCGCTTTACGCGGGACGCTCCGTCATCAGCACAATTTTGCTCGAATGTACAAGATACGTCACGCCGTCAATCTTCACTTGCAATTGGTCGCCGTCGTCAAAATCCTTCCAGCTCTCAACGTCGCCCTCAACTATATTGCCGTTCGGCAGCTCGATAACCGCCCAGTTGAAGGTGTACGTCGTGTCAAACACCTGCTTGTTGCCGCACGCCGCCGTCACTAACAGCACGAGAACGAGCAGCGTCAGTACGAGAAATTTCTTCATACGCTTCTCCCCGGTTCTCATATTTTGAATGACTCGAAAGCGACGATATTCAGCGGGATTGTCGGCGCTTTCTTTCCGGTGAACGCCTTTTCGCGCATGACCTTTTCGATTTTCTCCTGCGACACAACGCCCGTCGCGCGGATTGCCGCGCCGAGCATTACCATGTTCGCGCCGCGCGGATTGCCGATTTCCTTTGCAATCTCCATCGTCGGCACCTCGAGCACGCGAATGTCCTCGCGCGTTGCCTTGCGGTCGATAATCGACGAGTTTATCAGCAGCACGCCGCCCGGCTTAACCATCGACTCAAACTTGAGCAGCGACGGCAGGTTCATCGCGACGACGCAATCCGCGTCGTAAATCAGCGGGGAGGACACGGGCTTATCCGACACGATAACCGTGCAGTTCGCGGTGCCGCCGCGCATTTCGGGTCCGTAGGACGGGTAATACATCGTCTCGTAGTCCTCGTACATCGCGGCGTAAGTAACCATTTGCCCCATGAGGATTATGCCCTGACCGCCGCTTCCGGCGAAAAACAGCTTCGTTGTGCTCATTTCGCCACCTCCCCGTCTTGCTTTTCGGGCTGCTTGTAAACGCCGAGTGGGTAGTACGGCAGCATGTTGTCCGTCAGCCACTTCATCGCGTCCGGCGGGGTAACGCCCCAGTTCGTCGGGCAGGTTGACAGGAACTCGATAAACGTGAAGCCCAGTCCCTGCCGCTGAATCTCGAACGCGCGTCGAACCGCGGCTTTCGCCTTGCGGATATTCGCGGGCGTGTTCAGCGCGACGCGCTCAACGTACACCGCGCCGTCAAGCGTGGACAGCAGCTCGGACACGCGAATCGGGTTGCCCGCCTGCTCCTTTGTGCGCCCGTCCTGCGACGTGGTGGACTTCTGACCAATCAGCGTCGTGGGCGCCATTTGACCGCCCGTCATGCCGTAAATGCAGTTGTTGATGAAGAACGTCGTGAACTTCTCGCCGCGCGCCGCCGCGTGGACAATCTCCGCCGTGCCTATGCTGGCTAAATCGCCGTCGCCCTGATACGTGTAGACGAGCTTGTCGGGGTGCACGCGGCGAATACCGCTCGCAACGGCGGGAGCGCGCCCGTGCGCCGCCTCACACATATCGACGTTCATGAACTTGTGCGCCTGAACGCTGCAACCGATGGGCGCAACGCCGATTGCGTTGCCGAGCATTCCCATTTCATCGAGCGTTTCCGTTATAAGTCGGTGCGCAATCCCGTGGGTGCAGCCGGGGCAGAAATTCGTGTCCACGCGGTGCATACCCTTGGTGTACTCAAATACGGGTGTAGCCATGCTATTTGACCTCCTTGTAAATCTTCTCTGCGCGGTCGGCAAGCTCCAGCGACGTGGGAATCATGCCGCCCGTGCGGTTAATCAGCTTTACGGGCAGACGCTTGCCCACGCCGAGCTTAACGTCCTGCATGAGCTGACCCATTGACAGCTCGGCGGAGATTACGACCTTTGTGCGGTCGCCTATGCCGTCAAACGCGTCGTATGGGAACGGCCAGAGCGTTATCGGGCGGATAAGCCCCGCCTTAATTCCGCGCTCGGCGAGAATCTCAATCGCTTCGCGGGCGATACGCGCCACGGTGCCGAACGCGACGAGGACAATGTCCGCGTCCTCAATGTCCTGCGTCTCAACGCGCACAAGCTCTTTCTCAGCGCGGTCATACTTCTCGAACAGGTACTCGACGTGACGCTCCAAGTCGTCGGGCTGCATACGCAGGGACTTGACGACGTTCTTCGTCGTGTCGTCGTCGCCGTAACCCGTAATCGCCCAAGGACGCTCCGCGCGAATGTCGCTCGCGTCGGTGAACGGCTTCTGCTCGGGGAGTATTACGGGTTCCATCATTTGCCCCATAATGCCGTCCGCAAACACCATAATCGGGTTCTGCCACTTGCGGGCAAGCTCCGCCGCTTCGTACAGCATATCGACGGCTTCCTGAATGCTGGCGGGTGCTAACACGGGAATTTTGTAGTCGCCGTTGCCGCCGCCGCGCGTGACTTGGTTGTAGTCCGCCTGTCCGGGCTGAATGCCGCCGATGCCGGGACCGCCGCGCGAGACGTTCAGCGCGACGAGCGGAACCTCCGCCGAGCAGAGGAAGCTCATGCCCTCCTGCATCAGCGCGATGCCGGGGGAGGAGCTGGAGATGAACACCGAGCCGCCCGCCGCGCCCGCGCCGTAAGCCATGTTGATTGCGCCAAGCTCGCTCTCGGCTTGCAGGAACGTGCCGCCGCGCTTGGGCAGCTCACGCGACATGAACTCGGGAATCTCGCTCTGCGGCGTTATCGGATAGCCGAAGTAGAAGCGGCAGCCGCCGCGAATCGCCGCCTCGGCAAACGCTTCGTTGCCTTTCATCAGTACCTTTTCGCTCATTTCTCTTCCTCCTTGTATATCGCGATTGCCCCGTCCGGACACACGAGTGCGCACGATGTGCAGCCTATGCACTCGTCCACGCGCGTTGTCGTCGCCGGTGCGTACCCCTTGTTGTTGACGTGCTCGCTCATCTCGATAAGCCCCTTGGGACACACCGAGCGGCACAGCTCGCAGCCCTTGCAAACGTCGGGGTCAAACCTGACCTGAAATTTCGCCATTTTTATATCTCCCCTTTATATTTGTGTGTGTGTTAATTCGTAACCCTCGTCCAAATTGTCAATTGTCAATTGTCAACTGTTAATTGTCATCGGTCCATCCAAGTATCCCTCATGTAAATCTTCAACGGGAACAGGTCGTCAAGTCCCGCAAGCTCGTCCGCGCGGACAAATTCCTCTGGGTAGCATATTGCGGTGATTGGTACCTTCAGCGCGTCCGCAACATCGCGCGTCAGCGACGCGCCGCGCCGTACTGTATCCGCGTCCGTTTGGCGCAAAAGGTGCGTGTTGCCGACAAGACCCGTTATCGCAAGCCTCGTCGCGGCTTCAATCGCGCGGATTTGGGCGATGGCATTCGCCGCCGTGCGCGTCTCGTAGCGGCAGAAATTCAGGACGGCGAGCACGTCGGTTTCCTCGCGCGTGAAGTACTTGCCGAATTGCTTGAGGACGAGCGCGCCGGAGTCGTTGCCGCCCGCGTCCACAATCACGCGGCAATCGCGGTTCTCAAGCGGGGCGCGGACGCTTGCGCCCAACGCGGGAATTTCGGCGGTTATCTCGTCGCGATACGTGCTGCCATGAACCTCGATATTGCGCGACTCCAGTATGTCGCGCCGCTCGCGTGAGCGGAAGTACGGGTTCACTAGGTCAAGGTCGCACACGGCGCGTTTGCCGTATTCGGACGGAAACTCCGTCTCCCGCAGCGCGAGGTTGACGGCGAACTCCGTCTTGCCGCTGCCGTAATGACCCGTTACGATGGTGATACGCCGCAGGTTCGGCGGTCTGATTGTCTGCATGAGTTGCGCCTCCGTTAATATCAAAAATAATGCCCCGTTGTTAAACGGAGCATGTCGTAGCTTGATGTTCTCATCGAACTCAATAAACGTCAATCGGACGTGTCGTCCGACAGCTCCGCAGTTTGCGCGCGTGACCGCTTAATAAGTCGCGCGACGACGAGAAGAAGGTTAACGGCATAAAGAATAATAAGGCATACGTCAAGCGCACGCCCTACATTATAGGAAGCTGTTGAGTTTTCATTATCGGAACGAGAATTGCGCGCAAAGATTCCGCCGCGACATTTTTTGTCGTCGGTTGGCTTCAATTTTTCAATCTTAATCATAAACACGGCGCAACCTCCCGATTTGTTTATTCCTGTTCAACTGTTTTATCAAAATAACGGCGACTTGTCAAGCACTTTTTTCAGTTTAGCGCGGTGTTACGCTAAATTGACGCGTAAGCGCGCCTCGCCGCGTCATAAACCTCGCTGAATGTAACGCCGTGAGCCGCGGAAGATGCCGCCACGTCGTCATACTCCGGCTTTGCCCGCTCGACCCCATACCCGCGTGAAACCTTGACGCGAATCGCGCCGAATTGCGTCTCAACCGTCACAATTTCGCGGTGCAGCACCGCGCGCTCGTGGCGGCTTGCGCGCACGCCGAGCGTCGTCGTGTGTTTCAGGATAAGGCGCGTCAGTCGCGGCTCGTCCTCCGCGCGGCACAGCGCGGTCAGCATTGTTGCAAGGCGGTTCTTTTTCATGTGAATCGGCGTTGTGAACACATCGACCGCGCCCGCTTTCAGCAGCAGGTCAACCGCCGCGCCGATTGCCTCCGGCGTCATGTCGTCGAGATTGCAGGTGAGCGATACGATTGCGTCGCGCGGCGAATCCTCGTCGTCGCCGTCGCACAGGTAGGCGCGGACGGCGTTCAGCGCGTCGAAGTCCTTGCTGCCCATGCCGTAGCCGATTTTGCGCACGACCGTCGGCGGCATGTCGCCGAACCGCGTGACGAAGTGGCGCAGGAGTGCCGCGCCCGTCGGCGTGCAAAGCTCGCCGCGAATTTTGCCGCTGTAAATCGGGATACCCGTCAGAAGCTGCGCCGTCGCCGGTGCGGGTACGGGCACAATCCCGTGCGCGCAACGCACGAAGCCGCTGCCGACGTGGACGGGACTCGCCGCAATATCGGTCACGCCGAGCATGTCAACGAGCACGCACACGCCGACGATGTCCGCCAGCGCGTCGAGTGTGCCGACCTCGTGGAAGTGAATCTGCTCAGGCGGCGCGCCGTGAACCGCCGATTCCGCGTCGCCCAGCAGCTTGTAAACCGCGAGCGCGTCCGCGACGACCTTGGGCGGCAGCGGCAAATGCTCGATTGTGTGAACGATGTCGTTATATGTCAGCGAACGTGACGCGCCGTCGTCGCCGTGGGTATGCGTTGTGCCGTCGGCGTGCGTGTGCGGCGCGATGACATTGACGGGAGCCTTGATGTTAACGTCCTCGCTCGTCTCCTCCTCGCCGCGCGCGACGACGCGCATATGCGTGCCGACGATGCCCATTTTGACGCTCCGCTCGCGCGTTATGACCACGCCCGGCAGGTTCAGCGCCGCCATCTTCGCGGTGAACGCGTCGGGCTCGGGCAGCAGCTCAACGAGCGCCGCCATGAGCATATCGCCCGCCGCGCCCATGTTGAGTTCGAGGTATAGTGTCATAGTCAAATAGTCCTTTCAAATACGCAATAATCCTCAATCCCGTCGTGCCAAAAGAAGCAGCTGCGGGGAATCGGCGTAATATCGAGCAGTCGCGCACCGAGCTTTTCGGCGACACGGCGTGATTGCGCGTTTGACCGCGCGCATGTTATGTAGCACCGCGTCATTCCGTGCGCTTGCGCGACGCGCAGCACCATGCGGCACGCTTCGGTTGCGTAGCCGCGCCCGCGATACGGCTCTTCGATTTCGTAGCCTATGTGACCGTTATAGTAAATCTGGTCGTTGTCGCCGATTCGGACGCTTATTTTACCCACGGCGCGGTCGGTCGCGTTCTCGAAAATATTATAGTAATAGTACGGCGGCAAATCAGCGTCGCCGAGGTATTTTTCGCGTATTCGCAGGGTAATGTCTGTACCCGCGAGCGTGTCAAACTCTTCCAGAAAGTCGAACATGGGTGCTGCGCCGTCCTTTCGTCTTGCGGTAATCGGGTCAGTTGGTTGGCTTCTCCCCAATCTTGTTAATCAGGCTCGCGAGATACCCCGCACCGAAGCCGTTGTCGATGTTCACGACGCTGACGTTGCCGGCGCAGGAATTGAGCATTGACAGCAGGGCGGACAGCCCGCCGAAATTCGCGCCGTAACCCACGCTTGTCGGCACGGCGATAACGGGGGACGACACCAAGCCGCCGATAACGGTCGCGAGCGCGCCCTCCATGCCCGCGACGGCGATTACGACGCGCGCCGCCATGAGCGTATCGAGCCGCGCGAGCAGTCGGTGCATACCCGCAACGCCCACGTCGTACAGCCGCTCAACGCGCGCGCCGAGCGTTTCGGCGGTCTGCGCCGCTTCTTCCGCCACGCGCAGGTCGCTCGTGCCCGCCGCCGCGACGGCGATGAACCCCTCGGACTTGGGCGGCTCCGCGTGCCCGAACAGCGCGATGCGCGAGGTCGGGTCATATGTAATCGGCACGGCGGCGTTGATGGCGGCGGCTTTTTCGGGTTGCAGCCGCGTGACCATGACGCAACTGTACCCGCTGTCGCGCATGTGCTCGATGATGCCGACGATTTGCTCGACGGTCTTGCTCTCGCCGAAGATGACCTCGGGGATACCGTGCCGCAGCTCGCGGTGGTGGTCGATTTTCGCGTAACCTATATCCTCAAACGGTTGCTTCTTCAGCTCCAAAAGCGCAGTCTCGGGCGCGACGTTGCCCGCCTTAACGGCGTTTAACAGGTCAAGAATCTTGTCCATTGCTAATCCTCCTCGGAATCGGAAATATCGCCTGAAATTTCAGGGCTTTCGCGCTGAAGCGGGTGCGTGTGGAAGTGCGTGTGCCCTCCGTCTCGGTGCTGATGATAGTAGCGGTCCACAAGATTCACGCGGCGCAGCAGCGACATGTCGCGCATGAGCAAGTTCGTCGGCAGGTCGGCGGCGATGGTGTGGTTGCCGTCAAACAGGATTGAACGCCGCGAAATTTCCTGCGCAAGCTCAAGGTCGTGCGTTGAGGTAATCAGCGTCTTGCCCGCCGAGTGCAACTCAAGCAGGAAGCCCGCGAGCCAACGCTCCGTTTTCGGGTCAAGCCCGTTCATCGGCTCGTCAAGCACGAGCGCGTCGGGGTTCATCGCGAGCATCGCCGCAATCGCGGTTTTGCGCTTCTCGCCGCCGCTGAGGTGGTAGGGCGAACGCCGCGCGAAGTCCTGCAATCCCAAGAGCCGCAGACAGTCGGTGACGCGCCGCTCAACCTCGTCCTCGCCGAGTCCCATCTGGCGCGGACCGAACGCGACTTCCTCATAAACGTCGGCGCAGAAGAGTTGCGTGTCCGAGTTTTGGAATACGAAGCCGACACGCTGATGAAACGCCTTTGCCGCCTTGTTGTCCGCGAGCGACTTGCGCGTAACGCTCCAGCCGTCGAACGCGTAAGTGCCGCCGTCTGGCGCGATTACGCCGCAGAGCAGGCGCAGAAACGTGGACTTGCCGCACCCGTTCGGACCGAGCAGACACACGGACTCGCCACGCTCTATTGTAACCGTCACGCCTTGCAGCGCAACGTTTTCTTCGTATGAGTAGGACACGTTTTCCAGTACAAACATATGCGCTCAACCTATTCCCGCGTTCGCGTCGCGCGTGATGTAAATATACAGCAGGATAAGCCCCGCGTTTACCAGTATATACCCCGCGTCGCCCAACGTAAAGCTAAACTTTTGGTATACTCTGTACTCCCCCGTGAAGCCGCGGCAGAGCATCGCGCTGTGCGTATCCTCCGCCATTTGGCGCGAGCGAAGAAACAGCGAGCCTGCAACGCCTGACAGCGCGTTGTACTTCCGCGTGTTGCGCCCTACGGAGCGGAGCTTCAGCGCGTACAGGCTCTCCAGCGTCGTCTCGCCGAGCATGACGATATAACGAATTGTAATATCCAGCACGAAAACAAGCATGTCCGGCGCGCGGAACCGCTTCAGCGCGGACAGCAGCTCGCTCCACCGCGAGGTGTGCGACAGCAGGTTCACCGCCGTCACCGCCGTGAAAACCTTAACGGGCATCATCGTGAGGCTGTAGCCGTTGCCGCCGAGCGCGGTCGGCAGGAGTATCACGAACGTGAACGCCGTGACCGCCGCGCCGGTCGCGAGTACGCGGCGCAACGTGCGTATAGGCTGCACGCACAGGTACAGCAGCACGTAAGTCAGCGCGGCGAACAGGAACGCGAATTCGCGCGTGAGTGACACGAGTACCGCGAGCGTGAGCGTGAACACGAGCTTGAAGAACGGGTTCACGGCGTAGCGCGTCGGCGCGGCGGCGGTGTCCTGCGCCCTGATTTTGGAAATCAGCCCAAGCAGAGCAAGGATACTTTTACTTAAAAAAGTATCCTTGTCCGCGCGCGGCGCGTAATTTTCACTTTGCAGTAACCATTCGGGCAAGCGGTAACACCCCCGATTTTTGATGCGCTATGCTTTTTGCTTGTTTTTCGCAAGTCCGCCGATTAAGCGGAACACGATAACCGAAATCGCGACGCCGAACAGGGCGGAAAGTATGTAGCCCGGCACCTCGGGCAGGGCGGCAATTGTGTAGTCCGGCATGACCGTCTCGAACGAGAAGCCGCTTTCCATGCCCGCAGGAACGTATCCCAGCGCGGAACCGTTTGACACGACCCCCGCAATCTCCTCCGCGCCCCACTCGCCCCACGCGGTTCCCGCCGCGAGCAAGCCGAGCGGCACCGCGAGAATCAGCACGGCGAGCAGGATATACAGCGCGGGAGTGCGCTTCGTCGCGCCCGCGTAAATGTCGCCGGGCGAAGCCTTGCGGATATAGGCGAAGATGAACACCGTGAACAACGCCTCAACCACTCCGGCGACGAGCATGTGCGGCAGCATCATCGCGGGAATCGAAGCCGACAGCGGGTACGGGCAATAGAGCGCAAGCCCCGCCGCGTCGTGCGCTATGGCGGGCTGTATGCCGAACTCAATCGCCGTGACGAGCGCGGCGGCGTTCAGCCCGAACCATGAGCCGATTGCCGCGCCGACGAACTCGCCCTTGTCCGACTTCACGCGGTCGCGAATGAGCTTGTAAACGGCGTAGCCCGCGAACGGCATGACGAACGCGATATTGAAAATATTCGCGCCGAGCGACAGAATCCCGCCGTCCCCAAACAGCAACGCCTGAATTATCAGCGCGGTTGACACAGACAGACACGCGGAATACGGACCGAGCAGCACCGCGATTAGCACGCCGCCGACGGCGTGCCCCGTTGTGCCGCCGGGCAGCGGCAAGTTGAACATCATCATGAGGAACGAGAACGCCGCGCCGATACCGAGCATCGGCAGCTTCTCGCGCGGCAGCTCGTCCTTGACCTTTTTGACCGCGACGGCGAGGACGGGCACGGCGGCGACAGCCATGACGGCGCAGGTTGCGGGGCTTAAAAAGTTCTCGGGAATATGCATTGTTTGATTACCACCCTTCATAAATTTGGCAAAACGAACCCGAAAAGGGGTCGATAAGACGACCTCTCTCCGGGTTCGTCCCAGATGTTGAGTCGGGTGTTACGTTTTTGCGATTCGTATACGCGATAAACTATACGCGATAAACTATGCGCGAAATGCTCGGGCGACCTTCGTGACCGCCGTGAACAGTAGTTTATCACATGCGAGTGCGTGTTGTCAACTTATTCGCCGTCGGAATCGTTGCCGTCGCTGTCGTCGCTGTCGTCGTCATTTTCGTCCTTGCCCTTTTTGCGGAGGATTATCAGCAGCACGACGATTACGAGCGCGACGGCGATAACGACAATCCAAATGGTGAGGTTCGTGTTGTCGCCCGTCAGCGGGACGCTGCCGAGTGAGTTCGCGGCGGAGGCGACAGGCGCGAAGGTTGCCGCCGCAAGCACGGCGACGAGGCAGATTGCGAGGATTTTATTCAGCTTTTTCATGGTAAATTCTCCTTTCGACTATTGACGCGTATTGAACTGTTATTAAACTATTGCGGGGTATTCGTCCCGTGCAGCTCCGGCTCCAGCCACGGGATTTCAAGGCGCAGTCCCTCTGACGTATACACAATATGGCGGCGTATGCCGAAGAACATTGCGACGGTGAATATAACGGCGGCGATAAGCAGCGTCGCGAGCGCGGTTAAGATGACGCGGCGCGCGCGGTGGCTCTTATATGTTCCGGGGACGTATCTTGCCATATTGACGCCTCCTTATTCCTCAAGCTTGGAGATGAGGTCAACGCGCTTTGCGTGCCTGCCGCCCTCAAACTCGGTGTGCAGAAACAGCTCGGTGATTTTCAGCGCAAGCCCCGCGCCCGTGACGCGCGCGCCGAGACAGAGAATGTTCGCGTCGTTGTGCCGCCGCGTCATTTCCGCCGAAAAGCAGTCGCCGCAGAGCGCGGCGCGAACGCCCTTTATCTTGTTCGCCGCAATCGACATGCCGATTCCCGTGCCGCAGACGAGTATGCCGCACCCGCACTCGCCCGACGCGACGGCGCGCGCCACCGCTTCGGCATACACGGGGTAGTCGCAGCTCTCCTCGGAGTATGTGCCGAAATCGCGGTATTCTAAACCACGAGCGTCAAGCAGCTTGCGAATTTCGCCGAGCAGCGCGAACCCCCCATGGTCACAACCCAAAGCAATCATAAAAACAACTCCTTAATGTAATGTGTTGCAGAAGTCCCCGCAACCCCGTCCCAATTGTCAACTGTCAATTGTTAATTGTTAATTGTCAAAACATCGGCCAGCTCGGCAGCCAGCGCAGAATGAAACGGAAATACCACTTGGGCGCGGCAATGCCGGTCAGCGCGGGGTAAAACAGCAGGAACAGCGCGGCGGCGGACGCGGTAAACCCGTACATCACGCGTTTCCAACGCTTGTAGTCGCGCTCCTCCACGGAATCGAGCACGTGCGCGAGGGCGAGGACGAGGAATATCACGCTCGGGAAATAGTGATAGATGAACACAATGCGCGAGATGAACAGCCACGGCAGAATCTGTGACAGGTAGCTTATGAGTATAACGGCGGAGCGGCTGTCCTTGAACTTCGCGAGCCGCACGCCCATCGCGCCCATCGCGATAAATCCGCCCCACCAGATAACGGGATTGCCGAACGAGGAGAACGACGAGATGAAGCCGTTCGGTCGCTCCGCGCGGTAAAACAATATCGGTCGCGCGTCCGTAATCCATTGGTACCAGCGCGAAGCGTAGTCGTGCGTAACGTTCAGGTTGGAGTGGTAGCTGTACATGAACACTTGGTTGTCCCAAATCATCTTGTAATAGGCGGGGTTCCACAGCATACCGCCGCGCAGCGTCATGTCGCGCGCCATGCCGTATGGTATATAGCTCAGGCAGTAAACGCCGACTGGCACGAGCACGAAGAACAGGAACGACAGCGGAATGACCTTAAACATGCGCTTTGTGTAAACATACGGCTCGCCGTCCAGATAGTGGTAGCGGTAGGTTGCGATAAGGTGGATAAAATACAGCGCGGCAAGCCCGAAGCCCGCGTAAACGACGACCCACTTGCTGGCGCAGCCAATGCCGAAGAACAGCCCCGACATCGTCAGCGGGCGGATATATTCGCGCACCTTCGTGTCGTGCGGCTGTGAGATGAAGCGGTACATGAACAGGTAGGACAGCAGGATAAAGAACGCGGCGAACGTGTCAATCGTCGCGATGCGTGTCTGGACAAAGCGCATGAAGTCAAAGCCAAGCAGCAGCGTCGCGCAGATTGAAACGTTGCGCTTGCCGAACATGTTCGTCACAAGAACGTAAAACACCGCGAGCATCAGCGCGCCGAACACCGCGCCCATGAACCGCCAGCCGAACGGCGTCATGCCGAAGAGCTGTATACCGAGCGAGATAATCAGCTTGCCGAGCGGCGGGTGCGAGTTTTCATACGGCGTCAGTTGACGCACGGTTTCATAGGCGGTTCTGCCGTGATAAATCTCGTCGAAATACATGCTGTTCATATACGACGGCTCGGGCGGAACGACTTGCTGCTCGTCTCGCAGCTCACGCGCGCCGTTGACGATAACAAGACGCTTGCCGTTCGCGTCAAAAAACGCGACCTCGCCAAGCTCCATCGCCGCGGAGCGTGAGGTTATGCGAATGTATTTCGCGGTCACGCCGTTCTCGTCAATGTCGGCGTACAGCCACTTGAACAGGTTCGCGTGAGACTGCGCCATGGCGTAATCGTGCCCCTCGGCGGGTTCCTGCCGCTGCCAAGTCTCGCCGTCCGTTGAAAAGTCAAGCAAGTAGCCGCCCGTTTGCAGACCCGTGTAGTACATGACGGAAGCAATTTCGTATTCGTCCGCGAGTGTCAGCTCCGCCTCCGCGCCGTCCCTCGGGAAGTACAGGAACGACTGCGGCGCGGAAAAGTCGCCGAGTGCGAACAGCGCGAGCGCGGCGAACACGACGGTAATAATCGCGGCGGCGAGCACGTCCTTGCCGTCCAGCGTGTGCATCTTGAACTCAAAGCGGAACACCGGCTTCGTGACGGCGCGCGTTATCCACTCCGTCGTGCCCAGTCGCGGGCGCACGGCGTAGTAGTAGTACCTATAGAACAGAAACAGCCCCGCAAGCACGGCGGCGGGAAACAGGTAAGTTAAAAATCCGTAGTCCACAGGGTACCACCTCTCATCAGTTGCGCGTCCTCAGTTTTGTGAGGATTTGCTCAAAATATTCGGGCAGCGGGGTCGTCAGCTCAACGGGTTCCCCCGTGCGCGGGTGAATGAAGCGCAATTTGCGCGCGTGCAGGCATTGACCCGTCAGTCCAAGCTCGGGCGACTTTTGCCCGTATACGGTATCGCCGAGTACGGGGTGCCCGATGTGCGCCATGTGGACGCGTATCTGGTGCGTGCGTCCCGTCTCAAGCTTGCAGGCAAGGTGCGTGTAACCGACGTAGCGCGCGATAACCGTGTAGTGCGTGACCGCGCCGCGCGCGCGCGAGCCGTCGTCTATGACCGCCATTTTCTTGCGGTCCGTGCGGCTGCGCCCGATTGGGGCGTTTACGGTTCCGCCGTCGTCGCGAATGTTGCCGCGCACGACCGTCTCATACTCGCGTGAGAGCGAGCGGTCGGCAAGCTGCGCGGAGAGCCGCCTGTGCGAAAAGTCGTTCTTCGCGGCGAGGATTAAGCCCGAGGTGTCCTTGTCAATGCGGTGAACTATGCCGGGGCGGATAACGCCGCCAATGCCGGAAAGGCTTCCGCCGCAATGGTGGAGCAGGGCGTTGACGAGCGTGCCGTCCGCGTGCCCCGGCGCGGGGTGAACCACCATGCCGCGCGGCTTGTTGACGGCGATAACGTCCGCGTCCTCATACACTACATCGAGCGCGATGTCCTGCGCGGCGACCTCCGCCGTTTCCGGTTCCTCCGGCAGGGCGACGGTGAACACGTCGCCGAGAGCGAGCTTGTGCGACTTGGGCGCGGGCTTGCCGCGCAGTATTACCCCGCCGCTTTCAATCAGGCGCGTCGCCGCGCTGCGCGAAAGATTCGGGATTGCGGACGCGAGGTACACGTCAAGCCGCGTGCCGACGTGCGGCTCACTCGGGGTCAGAGTCGTTATCATCGTATAATTTGCTGTCAAATTCGCGCATCATCTGCTCGTAATGGTACTCCTCAAGTATGCGGAACTCCGTAATCTCATCGTCGCCGTCCGCTTCCGGCGGGGCATAATCGTCCTCCGTCTCGGCTTCAACCACACGCTTGGCGCGTTTAATCGGCTTGGCGCGTTTTGCCGCCTTGACGGGCTTGACAGGCTTTTCAGGCTCAACGTCAGGCGCAACTTCAGGCGCGTCGTCGTCCTCATTGTCATGTTCATGCTCATCGTCGTCGTCAAACTCGTGTACATGCGGCTTTGCGCGCATATCTAGCAGGAGCAGGAGGACGAACGCGATTCCGCCGACGACGATAAAGCAATCCGCGACGTTGAAGATTGCGAACTTGACGAACGCGAACTCAAACATATCGGTCACGCTGCCGCGCAGCAAACGGTCGAGCAGGTTGCCGAGCCCGCCGCCGAGCACGCCCGAAAGCGCGAACTGCATTACGCTCCTGCCGCGATACATGTACAGCAGGTAACAGAGCAACAGCACGCCGACGGCGGAGAGCGCCGTGACCGCCCATTTGTGGTTTTCAAGCATGGAGAACGCCGCGCCCGTGTTCTGAATGTTCGTCAGGTTCAGAACGCCCGGGATAAGGATAACGCGCGTGTTCGCCGGAACCATTGAGCCTATCCACAGCTTAAACATTTGGTCGAGCATCGCGGCAAGACCGGCAAAGACAAAATACAGCATAGTGACCATTACCCGCGCGTTACAGGTTCGTCACAACGTCAACACAGCGGGGGCAGAGCGCGGGGTGCTCCGCGTGTTCTCCGATGTGCTCATTGTGCGTCCAACAGCGCGCGCACTTGGGTTGCTCCGATGCGCGGACGGAGAACGTCAGCTCACGCATTCCGCCGCTGCTGGCAAATGCCTCGGGCGAGAGCGGCGCAATGTCCACGCGCGACACGATGAACAATGGTGCGAGCGGCTCCGTAAGCGCGTCCTTGTACT
The DNA here is from genome assembly GCA_031261325.1 of Oscillospiraceae bacterium. Classification (GTDB taxonomy): domain Bacteria; phylum Bacillota; class Clostridia; order Oscillospirales; family Oscillospiraceae; genus JAIRRO01. The sequence goes on along the minus strand of JAISKH010000033.1, from coordinate 12,528 downwards.
TCTCAAGCTCGCTCGGCGAGATGTAGAGCGTGACCTCCGCTTCAAGCGGCTTGCCAATAACCTTGTCCGCGCGGGCAACCTCGAGTGCCTTGTTCGCCTCCGTGCGCAGGGTGAGCAGCTTTTCCCATCTGGCGGCTTCCGCGTCCGTCAGCGCGAGCGCGGGTTCATACGACGGCATGTCGTTGTACAGCACGGAGCGCGCGTCCGCTTCCTTGTGGTGCGGCATTTCCGCCCAAATTTCCTCCGCCGTGAATGCAAGCAGCGGGGCAAGCATACGCGTCAGCGCGTCGAGTATCAGGTAAATCGCGGACTGCGCGCTGCGGCGGGAATGACCGTTCCGCTCGTCGCAATACAATCTGTCCTTGATAACGTCGAGATAGAAGTTCGACAGGTCAACGGCGCAGAAGTTGTGTATGCCGTGATACGTCGTGTGGTACTCGTAAGTGTCATACGCGGCGCGGACGCGGGCGACAAGCGCGTTCAACTTCGAGACAGCCCAGCGGTCAATCGGCTCCATCTCCGCGAACGGCACGCGCTCGTTCGGGTCGAACTTTTCGAGATTGCCGAGAATATAGCGCGCGGTGTTGCGAATTTTCAGGTAAATGTCGGACAATTGCTTCAGTATGTCCTTCGATATGCGCACGTCGGCGCGGTAATCGGTAGAAGCGACCCAGAGACGCAGAATGTCCGCGCCGTAGTCCTTGATAACCTCGTCGGGCGAGACGGAGTTGCCGGCGGATTTGTGCATCGCCTTTCCCTCGCCATCCACCGTCCAACCGTGGGTGATTATCGTCTTGTAAGGCGCGCGCCCGCGCGTCGCAATCGAGGTGAGCATCGACGACTGGAACCATCCGCGATACTGGTCCCCGCCCTCAAGGTAAATGTCGGCGGGAGAGTGAAGTCCCGCGAACTTCTCAAGTACGGCGGCGTGAGTGCTGCCGCTGTCAAACCAACCGTCAAGCGTGTCAGTCTCATGCGTGAAGTGCGCTCCGCCGCAATGCGGGCACTTAAAGCCACGCGGCAGAATGTCCTCCGCCTCGCGCTCAAACCAAGCGTTGGAGCCTTGCTCCGCAAACAGAGCGGACACCGCTTCGATTGATTCCGGCGTGCAGACGGGCTTATTGCAGTCGTCGCAATAGAACACGGGTATCGGCAAGCCCCAATGACGTTGGCGCGAAATGCACCAGTCGCTGCGCTCGCGTATCATCGCGACCATGCGGTCATGCCCCCACTCGGGGAACCATTGAATGTCGTCGCAAGAGTCGGCGGCGGCGTCCTTAATCGCGTCCACGGACGCGAACCATTGCTCCGTCGCGCGGAAGATTATCGGGTTTTTGCAACGCCAGCAATGCGGGTACGAGTGCGTAATCCTCTCGGAATAGAACAGCGCGCCGGAGGCTTGCATGTCGGCAAATATCGCGTCGTTCGCCTTGGAGTAATGCAGACCCGCGTATTGCAGCGCGTCCTCCGTCAATATCCCGCGCGAATCGACGGGAACTATGACGGAAAGCTGCGGGTAATTGCGGCACACGGTAAAGTCGTCCGCGCCGAAGCCGGGCGCGGTGTGCACGCAGCCCGTGCCCGCGTCGGTCGTAACGTGGTCGCCGAGAATGACAAGGCTGTCGCGCTCATAGAACGGGTGCCGCGCCGTTTGCAGCTCAAATGCGGCGCCGAGCTGCTTGCCCGTGACTTCGTATTCGTCGATGCCCGCCTTTTTGCACACAGACTCAACAAGCGCGTCCGCGATGATGTAAGTCTCGCCGCCGACCTTGACAAACGCGTACTCAAGCTCGGGGTTCAGGCAGATTGCGAGGTTGCCGGGCAGCGTCCACGTCGTCGTCGTCCAAATGACGAAATACGTGTCCTCATAAGCGTTCGCGCGGAACTTTACGAACACGGCGGTGCACGGGTCGTCCGCGTACTCAATCTCCGCTTCGGCGAGAGCCGTCTCGTCCGTCGGGCACCAGTAAACGGGCTTCAACCCCTTGTAGATAAAGCCCTTTTCGTACATCGCGCCGAACACGCGCACCTCCTCCGCCTCAAACGCGGGGTCGAGCGTGAGGTACGGGTTGTCCCAGTCGCCGATTACGCCGAGCCGCTTGAACTGCTCGCGCTGACGGTTCACGAAGTCGAGCGCGAACGCGCGGCACGCGTCCCGAAATTCGGTGACGGACATCTTCTTGCGGTCGAGCTTGTTCTTCTTGATTATCGCGGACTCAATGGGCATACCGTGGTTGTCCCACCCCGGGACATACGGCGAGCGGAAGCCCGCCATGTTTTTGTAGCGCACGATAAAGTCCTTCAGCAGCTTGTTCATCGCCGTGCCGATATGAATGTCGCCATTGGAAAACGGCGGCCCGTCATGCAGGACGAACAGCGGCTTATCGGCGTTTTTTGCCATCAAGCCGCCGTAAATGTCGCGCTCGTAAAACCCCGCGAGCATGTCGGGTTCGCGCTTTGCCAGCCCCGCGCGCATCTGAAAATCCGTGTGCGGCAGGTTTAGTGTTGCGTTGTAGTCTTTGTTGTTAGTTGTAGCGTCTTGACTCATGGGATTCAGTCTCCAATCGGTATATACATTCCTAAAAGCCTGTCCGTGTTGAGAACAGGCTTTTACGGTTATTTCGCGTTCAATATTGACATAACGGGCTACTCGCCCCCATATTACGGGCTACTCGCCCTTTTTTGTTTCGTTCTTCTTCGCGTTCGAGCCGAAGTACTTGTCAAGGTCGTTAAAATCCGTGCGCGGGCGCGAAATCGTCGGCGAATCCTCGTCATTGTAAGACTTGGCGGAGTAGTGCTTCGTCGGCTCGCCCTCGTCGTTATACTGCGGCGCGGAATCGGCTTGCTCGGCTACTACGGGTTCTGACTTGACAGGCTCGGGTTTTGCGTATTCCTGCTTGGGCTTCGCCTGAGGTTGCGGCTCCGCGCGCACAGGCTCGGGCGCGTCAAACCGCTCGCGAATGTCGGGCGTGTCGTCCGTCAAACGCTCCACCGCGCTGCCAATCTCGATAGCCGCGTCCTGAATCGTCTGCTCACGCGTGGGTGGCGGCGGCGCGGGCTCCGGCTCGTGGTGTATCTCGTCGATACGGGAGAGAAACTCGGCGTGACTGCGCATAACCTCCTTGGAGGATTGCAGGAACCGCTGCGTTGAAGCGCGCGCGGCTTCAAGTCGCGCCTGCTCGTCCGCGATAAGGTCGCGAATTTGACGCGTGCGCTCTTCAAGCTCGCGCTCAACCTGTTCGTTAATCTCGTCGCGCCGCTGCCTTGCCGCTTCGACAATTTCGGTGCCCTGCTTCTGCGCGTTGAATAACGCCATGCGCATACTGTCCTCCGTCGAGCGGTATTCCTCAACCTTTTCGACGAGCACCTTAATCTTGCTTTTAAGAATGGCGTTTTCCTTGTACAGCGAGGTGTAGTCCTCAATTACCTTGTCGCGGAAATCCTCAACAGGGTCGGGGCTGTATCCGCCGAACACGACTTTCTCAAATTCTTTGCCCTTTATTTCTTGCGGTGTAAGCATAGTGTCACTCCTTATTATACGCTAGAAATACAGACCGATGTTCTACAACTTGTCAAGCAGGTTGCCCAGCAGACCGACAATTTCGGTGCCCTGCTTCTGCGCGTTGGTTAACGCCGTGCGCATACTGTCCTTTGCCGAGCGGTATTCCTCAAACTTATTGCGGTCTTCCTCAACCCTATCGACGAGCACCTTAATCTTGCTTTTAAGCTTGGCGTTTTCCTCGGACATCGCGGTGTAGTCCTCAAACACCTTGCCGCGAAAATCATCAACAAGGTCGGGGTCGTATCCGCCGAAAACGACCTTCTCAAATGCTTTGTCCTTTATTTCTTGCGGTGTAAGCATAGGTCACTCCTCATTTTACGCTAGAAATACAGACCTGTGTTCTCCAGCTCGTCAAGCAGGTCGCCCAGCAGACCGACATTATACGGCGTAATCAAATATGTACTGACGGCGACGCGCTTAATCTTGCCGTCCTGCGCATAGGCGACGCCGCTCAAAAAATCGAGTATGCGGCGCGAAACGTCCTTGCTCGTCTGCTCAAGGTTGAGCACGACGGTGTGCCGCTCGCGCAATTGGTCGGCAACGTCGGACACAGCCTCAAACCGCTCGGGCTTGGCAAAAAACACCTCAAACTGCGCCGTCGCGTGGATACTGACAACCTTGTTCTTCTCGGTTGCCGTCGGTCGCTCAAACCCCGCGTAATCGCTGCGCGCCTGACCCGTGGTTTTCGGCGCGGGCGGAACCTCGCGCGGGGTCGGCGTAAAGTCGTGAAATTCGTCGTCGTCCTCGTCATACGGGCGGGTCATGCGTTTCAGGCTGTCGAGTATTCCCATAATAAGTCCTCCTACCGGCTCTGCGTTGTTTTCATGTCATTACGTTACAAATCAGTTTCACTTTACAAGTCCGTCAAATCACTTTTGGGCGCGCGCCGAAGATTGCGGAGCCGACGCGAACCATCGTCGCACCGGCGGCGATTGCGTCCATGTAACTATCGCTCATGCCCATAGATAGATGTTGCATGATTACATTATCGTATTTTTTTTCGCTAATGTCAACAAAAAGCTTGAACATATCGGTAAAATAATGATATTTCTCGCGATTTTCGCCGATTATGGGCGGAATTGCCATCAATCCGAGCACGCGCACCCCAATATTTGCCGCCGCAACGTCGCATATGCGCCCAATATCTTGTGCCGATATGCCCGACTTGCTCTCCTCTCCGCCGACATTTACCTCAATCAGCACGTCCTGCGTTATGCCCAGAACGCGCGCGCGCTCCGCAATTTTGACGAGCAGCGTCTCCGAGCCGACGGATTCGATAAGGTCGCACTCGCCGACGACGGACTTCAGCTTGTTCGTTTGCAGGTGCCCGATGAAGTGCAGCGGCGCGCCGATATACGCGCCCTCGGACTTCTTTTGCACAAGCTCCTGCACGCGGTTTTCGCCCACCGCGTCCACCCCGGCGGCAATCGCCGCGCGGACGCTCGCCGTGTCGTTCGTCTTTGCGGCGGCGACGAGCGTAATGTCGCTCCCCAACCGCCCCGAAACGCGAGCAGCTTTGTCAATCGCTTCGCGCACGAGCCGAATATTTTCGGTTATATTCGCGGCTGTGTTCATGATTCAATCACCTTGCCGTCATACAAGTCGTTCGCCTTGACGATTACCTCCGCGCCCTCGCGCAGTAGTGAGGCGTGGTCCTCCTCAATTTCGCCCGTATCGGTGTTTCGCCGCGTGGGATACACGACATAGCCCTCGCCGTATTCGCCCGAGATTGCGACCTTGACCCGCTCGACGCGCCCGCCCGAGTAGATGTACACGTAGGTTGTAACGCCGTCGTCGTCCAGCCGAAGTGCTTCCTTGGGCACGAGTATGCCCGAATACGAGCTGATTACAAGCTCCGCCGTGACGCGGCGCAACACGAGCGACTGCGCCATGTCGCGCTTGCAGGATAGAATTACGAGCTGCCGCCCGGAGGACTGCTGCCCGATGCTTTTGACTTTCATCTCGAACTCCGTGCGATATGGCTGCGTCAGCCGCACGGTCACGGTTGAGCCGCTGCGCAGAACAGCCGCGTCGTCGGCGCTCAAAACAGCGGCGAGGTACCACTCCGTACCCGTCACGAGCTTGCCCAAGCCGCTCTTCGCGCCGCCGACTTCCGCAAATATGTCGGGCAGACTGTCGGGCGTGGCGTTCGTAATGTCGCCGAGCGTGACGGACTCGTAGCCGTCAATCGCTGTCGTGAACAGTCCGCTCTTCGGGGAGGGAACCGACGTTCCGCCGACGCTGCCGAGCCGCTTAACACGCTCGCGCAGGTCGGAAAGCTCGCTTTTTATTTCGTCGCGCGCGGTTTCGCCCGACTTGCCGTCCAGTATCAGGCTCTTAATCGTGTCGCCCGCGACGGGGAGCGACGCGAAGTCCCGCCCCTGAACCGTGCGGGAGAGCGCCATAACACTTTCGCGCCGCAGCTTGTCAAGCTCCGCGTCGTCAAGCTCCACCTCGGACTCGAGCAGGGCGATTCGCGCCTCAAGCTGCCGCACCTCCGTGACGCGCGCAAGCTCCTCCGCGCCGGAATACACCTTTGCGACAGTTTGACCGTTCGCGACGCGCGTTCCGTCCGGCACGGCGGGAACGACAAGCTGCCCCTCGTCATAAATAATCGACTCGGCGCGCACTATGTAACCCTCCGCGGGGCGCGGGTCCTCAACCGTGAAGCGGAAAGCAAGCGTCGTCCGCAACGGGTTGTCCGCCGCGCGAATTGCGGAGCCGACGATGAACACTATTACGCCGACGCACGCGACGGCTGTTATTATGCGCATAAACCATTCGCCGCGCTTCAAGCGAACACCTCCAAATGACTGCCGTTAATTGAGTCGGTTAATTGCCGCTCTGCCGCGACTGCTCGTCGGGCGAGTCCACGTCCGTACTGAGCGGGATATTGCGGGACGGCGTGATTGTCGAAATCGCGTGCTTGTAAATCATCTGCTGCTTACCCTCGGAGTCGAGGATAACGGTGAAGTTGTCGAACCCCGTCACGACACCGCGCAGTTGAAACCCGTTGACGAGAAAAACAGTCAGCGGTATGCGGGAGGAGCGCGCCTGATTGAGAAAATGGTCCTGCAAATTTTGCGGCTTTGGCATATCTATCTCTCCTTTTTCATATATGGCATGTCCCGTATGTTATTGTTCCATTATCATATCACACGGGCGCAATTTCTGTCAAAACACGGAGCGCGACATCAAAATTCGGCGTATTTTCCCACAGCTGCCACGTGACGTTCGGCTTAACGCGCCACCACGTTAACTGCCGCTTCGCGTAATTGCGGGAGCGTCGCTTTATCAGCGCGACAGCCGCGTCCGTGTCCGTCTCGCCGTTTATCGCGTCCGCAAGCTCTTTGTAGCCGATTGCCTGCATCGCCGTGCCGCCGCGCGGAACTCCGCCGTCCAGCAGGGTTTGCACCTCCCGCGCAAGCCCCGCCGCCATCATCGCGTCCACCCGCGCGTCAATGCGCTCGTACAGCCGCGCGCGCTCCGCGTATGAAAGGGCGAGAATTGCCGCTTCATGGCGCGGGGGAGCTTCGCGCGTTCTCGCGTCGTGCCGCGTCATCGTTTCGCCCGTCAGGCGGTATATCTCAATCGCGCGTATAACGCGTGACTTATCGTTCGCGTGCAGCCGCGCGGCACTATCGGGGTCGAACGCGGACAGCTCCCGCAATAATGCTTCGCCGCCCAGCGCGTCGTACCGCGCTTCAAGCTCCCGCAACAGCTCACCGTCATGCGCGGGGGCAAAGTCGCGCCCCGCAATCAGCGCGTCGATATACAGCCCCGTGCCGCCGACGACGATTGGCAGCTTGCCCCGCGCGGTTATGTCGTCGATAACGGCGGTCGCTTCCGCGACGTAGCGCGAGACGGAGTAAGGCTCCGTCGGCTCCGCAACGTCCAGCATGTGGTGCGGCACCGCGATTCCGTCTCGGCGCGTCTCGTCGGTGGTCGGCTTTGCCGTGCCGATGTCCATACCGCGATAAATCTGCATCGAGTCGGCGGAGACGACCTCGCCGCCGAGCGCAAGCGCGGCACGCACGCCAAGCTCCGTCTTACCCGTCGCGGTGGGTCCCGTAATAACGAGCAGCTTGCTCATATACGCTTAAAGCTCTTGTCCAGAAACGCTTTCGTCAGCTCAACGGCGACGGGTCTGCCGTGCGGGCAGAAGCGAATCTCTCCGGACATGACGCGCGCGGCGACGGCTTCCAGCTCGCGCGGCTCGCTTGAGCGTCCCGCCTTGATTGCCGCCTTGCAGGCGACGGAGGCGAGCAGCTTGTCGCGCCGCGCTTCGGGGTCAATCGCGCCGTCCCGCAGGGCGTCGCATATGTCGGCGAGGACGCTCTCCGCTTCGCCGAGGTCGATGTCGGACGGGATTTGCCGAACGACAACCTCCGCGTCGCCAAAGCTCTCAACGACGAAGCCGAGCCGCTCCAACAGCTCGCCGTTGTCCAGCAGCAGCGCAAGCTCCTCCGCGCCGATGCGCCAAGCGAGCGGCGAAAGGAGTATTTGCGGCATGACCTCCGCGCGCTCCGCTTTCAGGCGGTTGAAGTGAATCCGCTCGTGCGCCGCGTGCTTGTCGATAAGCCACAGACTTCCCGCCGACTCGACGAGAATGTAAACGCCCATCGTCTCACCGATTACGCGGTAAGGCGGCGTTTCGTCCCGCATAGTCGGAAATTGCGGTTCGGGCGCGGCTTTAACTTCATGCTCCGCAATCGCGGCGGGACGCGCGTTGTAGGTGAACTGCGCGCCGTCTCGCACGGGCAAATCGGTATTCTCCGCTTCGGGGTAAGCGGGTATGCGGCTGACAAAGCCGCCGCGAGTGCCGCCGTCGTAGCTCGTGAAAATATCGGGGCTTGTGCGGAGCGGCGGAATACGCGTGGTTTCACGCGGCATGGTTTCACGCGGCGGGATTTCATGCTGCCGCGCGGGTTCGGGCGCGACGCGCTCCGTGGCTTTCAGCTCCGCGGGAGGTTGCGTCAGCGTGTCGATTGGCGACGCGACGCGGATATGCGGCTCGTCCCCCGAGACGGCGGCGAGCGCGGCGTAATACACCGCGTCAAACACGCGCTTTTCGTACTGGAACTTCACCTCTGTTTTCGCGGGGTGGACGTTCACGTCAACCGTTGACGGCGACAGCGCGATATACAGCACGCACGCGGGGAACCGCCCCTTGAACTGCTGATTGCTGTATGCGTTTTCAACGGCGGCTTGCAGCGCGCGGGACTTGATGTGCCGCCCGTTGACGAAGAAGAATTGATTGTTGCGGCTGCCGCGCAGCTCCTCCGGCTTGGAGACGTAACCCGTCACGGTTACGCCCTCGTTCTCGCTCGCCACCTCTTGCAGTCCGAGGGCAAGCTCGCGCCCGAGCGCGCTGTAGACGCAGGAATCGAGCCGCCCGTCACCGGGCGTGTGCAGCTCCTCCGCGCCGTCCTTTGTGTACCGCAGGGCGACCTCGGGGTGCGACAGGGCGAGCCGAATGACGGCGGCGGAGACTGCCGCGCCCTCCGCGCGGTCGGTTTTCATGAATTTCAGTCGCGCGGGCGTGTTGTAAAACAAGTCGCGCACGGTGAGCGTCGTGCCGACGGCGCGCGCCGCGGGCGAAACCGCCGAGACGACGCCGCCCTCAAGCATAAGGCGCGTGCCCTCGCCGTCGTCTGCCGTCTGCGTCAGCAGCTCGACCTTTGACACGGCGGCGATTGCCGCGAGAGCTTCGCCGCGAAACCCGAGCGTGCCGATTGCCTCAAGTCCGCGCTCGTCGCGCAGCTTACTCGTCGCGTGGCGCAGGAACGCGCGCGGCGCGTCCTCCCGCGTGATTCCGCAGCCGTTGTCGGACACGCGTATGCGCGCCATGCCGCCGTTTTCAATCTCGACGGAGACGGCGGTCGCGCCCGCGTCCAGCGCGTTCTCAACAAGCTCCTTGACGGCGGAGGCGGGACGCTCCACAACCTCACCCGCCGCAATCAGGTCGGCAAGGTGCGGCGCAAGCTCCGCAATTTTGTTTGTGTTCGACAATTCGTTTCGCATATTATTTATATGAAATGGGCAAGCCCTTGACGTTCACGGGGTCAACGTCAAGGCGAGCCACGTCGCCGACGGTGCATTCGATTTTCGTAACGTCCACCATCGTGTGCAGAAGCCCGACGTTGCCGAGCACGCGCGCGCGCTGCCCGTCAAACTTCACGTAAAGCTTGCGGCGGCGGAACTTAAACAGGTCGGCGAGCGACATCGCGCTCACCTGCCGCTCCACGCCGAAGCCGTGATAATATCCGACGGACAGGACGGCGATTTTCGTCGGCGCGCTCGTAACTCCGCCGCGCTCCTCGCCGTAGCGATGCCCTTTCGGCACCCAGCAGACTTCCTCAACACCCGCCTCAATGTACCCGACTTTTTGCAGGGCGGGTATCGACTTGCCGAGGACGCGCCCCGTCAGCGCGGTGTCCACGCGCACCGCGTCCATGCGCCCGAAGTTGTAGCGGAACAGCGCGGCGGAGTCGCACGCGTGCGCGATTCCCGGCTCAAGCCCGCGGTCAGTCAACTTGTCGAGCACGGCGTTAAACGTGTCGAGCTGCTCCAGCGTCAGCTTCTTGCTGCGCCATGAGGCGGAGAACGTCGTGAACGTGCCGACGACGGCGAGACTGGACATATATTTGTAAATCGCTTCAATGCGGTCAATCTCCGTGGGTTGGAACCCGTATCTGCCAAGCCCCGTGTCAACCTTAACCTGAACCTCAACGACCGTGCGGCGCGACTCGGCAATGCCGTTGACGGCGACGGCGGCTTCATACGAGCCGACGGTGCAGATAACGCCGAGGTCGAGCAGGTCGGAAATTTCCTCCGGGTCGGCGGTACTGCGCAGCATCATGAGACGCGCGTCCGTAAACCCCTTATCGCGCAGCACCTGCGCGTCGCGCGGGTCGGAGACGGCGAAATCGTGTATGCCCTCGTCGCGCAGCAGCTCCGCAATCGGGACAAGACCCATGCCGCTGGCGTTTGCGGAGAGGTCGGCGATAATCGCCGCGCCCTCCGCCCGCTCCTTTATGGCGCGGAGGTTGTTGCGCACGATACGCCGGTCGATTACGAGGTTTTTCATGGTAAACTTCACTTCCTCGGTTGGGCTGAACGTTTTGCCCGTTCTTCATGCCGCCGTTCCGCGGCGATTTATTTCGCTTTTCGGGGCGGAGCCGCGCAAAATGACGAAACTCCGCTATGTTGCGCCATTATACACTATTTTTGTTGAAAGTTCTATAATAAAATGTTAAAATAATGAGAACTAAACTGGTTTGTATCCGTTCGCGCGCGCACGGCGCACGGGCGGGGAAACGGGAGCTGAACGTGACGGAAATTACGGAACTGCAAATTGAAGAACAGCGGGCGATTATGGCGCGGGTTCGCGGCGGGCACACGCGGGACGTGTACGCGCGCGTCATGACGTTCGGCTGTCAGCAAAATGAGGCGGACAGCGAGCGTCTTCGCGGTATGCTGCTCGAAATGGGCTACGCGATGACGGGCGCGAGCGAGGACGCGGACGTTATCATCATCAACACCTGCGCCGTGCGGGAGCACGCGGAGGACAGGGTTTTCGGCGTAATCGGCGCACTCGTGCACCAAAAGCGCGCGCGACCCGATATGGTTATTGCCGTTTGCGGATGCATGGCGCAGCAGGAAAAGGTCGCGGAGCGCATTCGCGGCTCATACAAGCACGTTGACCTCGTGTTCGGCACGCACGCGCTGTGGCGGCTGCCGGAGCTGCTGTCGGACGTGCTGAACGCGCGCGGGAGCAAGTCGGATTACCGCGTGTTTTCAATCGACGACGAGGCGGGTTCGATTGCGGAGGGGCTGCCGCAGGCGCGGGACGGGCAATGGAGCGGGATAAAGGCGTGGCTGTCCGTCATGTACGGGTGCAACAACTTCTGCGCCTACTGCATAGTGCCGCACGTGCGAGGACGGGAACGCAGTCGGCGGGTTGAAGCGGTGCTTTCCGACGCGCGCGAGCTTGTGCGGGACGGGTACCGCGACATTACGCTGCTCGGGCAGAACGTCAATTCATACGGGCGCGGTACCGACGACGGAGTGGACTTCCCCGAGCTGTTGCGGCGGATTAACGACATTGACGGCGAGTTTTTGATACGTTTTATGACGAGCCACCCGAAGGACGCGGGCGAGCGGCTCTTCCGCGCAATGGCGGAGAGCGGCAAGGTCGCGCGGCACCTGCACCTGCCGTTTCAGGCGGGCAACAACCGCGTGCTGCAACAGATGAACCGCGGGTACACTCGCGAGCGGTATCTGGAGCTAGTCGCGATGGCGCGCGACTTTATGCCCGACCTCGTGCTGACGAGCGACGTGATTGTCGGCTTCCCCGGCGAGACGTTGGAGGAGTTTGAGGACACTCTGCGCCTTGTGGAGACGGCGCGGTTCGACGCGATGTTTACGTTTATCTATTCGCCGCGCAACGGAACTCCCGCCGCGAAGATGGAGGATAACACACCGCGCGAGGAGAAGCAGCGGCGGTTTGACCGCTTGCTCGCGCTGCAAAATGGGATTTCGGAGGAGAAGCACCGCTCGTATGTCGGCAAGACCGTGCGCGTGCTTGTTGACGCCGAGAGCGGCGACGCGGCATTGCCATACAACGCGCGGACAAGCGGCAATCGCCTCGTCCGCCTGTCGGGGAGCGCCGTGCCCGGCGAGTTTGTTGATGCTCTTATTACCGCCGGCAATACATGGTCGCTGGTTGGGGTTGTTATTGCATAACAACATTATTCCCCTCGTCCCGCCGCGCGGCACTTGTTGCGCGTAACGCCGCGCTTGCTGTTTTAGTTTTCTGAATTATTTTCAATTCTCAAAATAGGCTTCGTGTCCTACGCGGACGGCGCCCCCTTTCTTACGCAAGAAAGGGGGGAAAGAGCGCTTAAGGGGCTGTGCCCCTTAAGAATCCCCCTTCTCAAAGCACTTGAATCTCCAGTCGCTAT
>JAISKH010000038.1 GCA_031261325.1 Oscillospiraceae bacterium | reverse complement strand
TGTACACTCCCAATATATTTAATAGCTTTGGTATGAATATAACGCACCCGACGACCGCCGAGCCGATTCCCGCGACGAGCACCGCGCCCGCCGCCAAGTCCTTAACCGCGCCGATTTCGCGCTCCCACTCCGCGCTGACCCGCGTCGCGAGTCGTTCAACGGCGGAGTTCACAATCTCAAGTGCGATAACAAGCGTGACGCACAGCACGACCGCGAGCCATTCCGTCGCGCTTACGTGCAACAGTAACGCGGCGACGGCGACGAGCGCGGCGATTACCAAGTGAACGCGCACGCTCCGCTCCCGAAAGGCGAGCCGCAGACCGTTCAGCGCGTAGTTAAACCGCTTCATCAACCGCTTCGTCGGGGTATCCCAGCAGGCGCATAATCGCCTTTTCGCGCTCGCGCATTTGCCGCTTCTCCTCGCCCTCGTCCAAGTGGTCGTAGCCGAGCAGGTGCAGTACGGAGTGAACGGTTAGGTACGCCGTCTCGCGCTCGCGCGTGTGCCCGAATTCCGCAGCCTGAGCCGTGACGCGCTCGTGCGACAGCACAATGTCGCCGAGCGGGATTCGGTTCGTCGAAAGGTCAACCTCTGCGGCGCGCGCGTCAAACGCGGCGGGGGAGAGCGTTTGCAGCGGGAATGACAGCACGTCCGTCGGCTCGTCAATTTTGCGAAACTCGCGGTTGATTGCCTGTATGCCGCTGTCACTCGTCACGACGACACTAACCTCGCACACCGCGTCCACGCCCTCCGCGTCCAGCGCGACGTTCACGGCGCGGCGAATCAGCGCGGAGTCAAGCTTGCGTTCGGGGTCGCGGACGTTCTTGATATAGATTTTGTGTCGCGTCATTTGCGCTTACCCCTGCCCGTCGGCGCGGGAATGGACGAGCCGGGCTTTGCGCCCTGAATCGGCGGCTCGCCGCGCTTCTCGTAAGCCTCAATAATACGCTGCACGAGAATGTGCCGCACAACGTCCGCGCCGGAAAGGCGGCATATCGCGATGTCCTGCACGCCGTCAAGCACGCGAATCGCGTCCTTTAAGCCTGAGGTCTTGTCCGGCGGCAGGTCAATCTGCGTAATGTCGCCCGTTATGACGACCTTGGAGCCGAAGCCGAGCCGCGTCAGGAACATCTTCATCTGCTCCTTGGACGTGTTCTGCGCTTCGTCGAGTATGATGAACGAGTCGTCAAGCGTGCGCCCGCGCATGTAAGCGAGCGGCGCGACCTCAATGTTGCCTTTTTCGAGGTATTTGGCGTAGGTTTCGGGACCGAGAAACTCAAACAACGCGTCATACAGCGGGCGCAGATACGGGTCAACCTTGCTCTGCAAGTCGCCGGGCAGGAAGCCGAGACGCTCACCCGCTTCGACGGCGGGGCGCGTCAGGATAATGCGGTTCACCTGCTTGTCCCGAAACGCGGCGACGGCGGCGGCGACCGCGAGGTAAGTCTTACCCGTGCCCGCGGGACCCACGCCGAGCGTTATGGTGTTCTTCTTTATCGCGTCCACATACGTTTTCTGCCCCAGAGTTTTCGCCTTTATCGGCTTGCCCTTTGCGGTGATGCACACAACGTCGCGCAACAGCTCGCCGATTTTGCTCTCCTGCCCGTCCTTAACGAGACTTATTACATAGCGCACGTTGCGCTCGTCAATCGACTCCCCGCGTGATGCGAGCGTCAGCAGTCCGTTAATTGCGCGCTCGGCATAGAACACATTCTCCTCGTCGCCGATAAGCGCAAGCTCCGAATTGCGGTCTGTGATTTTGACGTTCAGCTCCGTCTCGATAATCCGCAGGTTCTCGTCAAACGAGCCGAATACGCTGATGATATTCTCCAGTCTGTCAACGCTCATGGTTTTTTCGCTCATGTGCAGTCATTCTCCTTGTATATATTCCGAGTTAATTACCCAATTCCGATTCGGTAAAGTCGCGCTCAACCGCTATCTGCTCCAGACATTCGGCGTTCATCGTGACGGTCAGCACGCCGCCCTCAACCATCGACGTGAAGCGCACGGCAACCGCGTCTCCGTCAACAGTCTCGCCGCGCAATTCGTCGTTCAGCCGCGCGCGTAACCGCGCCTGAAGAATCCGCTCCGCACGCTCCTGACCGAGCGTTGTGCCGACGGGCACGTACTCGTCGTAAATATCGGTAACGAGCGCAATTGGCAGCGTGCCGCCGAACGGCGAACGGAAAGACGTTCTTACACTAATTCTATCATAGTTTGACCACATAATTCCACTACTAATATTGAAATTTATCGTTTTTCCGCCGATAATCAGCGCGCGACGCCTTATTGTTTGCCCCGTATAGCTCTTAAAATCCGTTTCCAGCGGTATTTGCTCCGAAAACTCATACCATGTGCGCGCCCAAATCTCCGCCCGCGCGTGTATATGGCGCGGCTCGTTCGTCTTGCTCGGCACGATGCCGCTGACAAGCAGGTCGCCTGCCTGAACCGTGTCGCCGACTGTAACCTGCTGCGCGCCGTCCAACACCGAAACACTCGCGATAACGCCGGACTTGCGCGCGCAAACCATCATCGGTCTGCGCTTATCGACCGTCACGGGCTTGGGCACGCGCTCGCGCACGAGCACGTCGGCGTGACTGCCCGCAATATTCACGGCGAACCACGACAGCTCGGGTATCGCGAGCAGCATGTCGTTGGCGAGCGGCTCCGACGCGACGGAGGGACCGAACGCCCCGTAAGTGAACCCCAGCTCTTTCAGCGATTGCAGTATAACGGAATTGGGCACGTTCTCGTTCCCGCGCACGTCAATCTCCCAGACGAACAGCGACAGCACTCGCGTCGCGATAAGTATCGCCGCAAGTCCCGCGAGAAGTATGTAACGCTTGCGCATTCGCCACAGGAAGAACGGCGCGCCGCTCTTTTTAATGCGCCGCACGGTGAAGCCCGCGCGCGTCGTCAGCGTGCGCAGACGCTTAAAGCCCGAGATGTGCGTGTAGGCGCGCATAGTCAGCCCGTCGCGCTCCATGCCCCAAAATTCCACGCCGTTTTGGGCGCAGAGGTTGACAAACCGCTCGGGATATGGGTGCTCCACCTCGATGCGGACAATGCCGCGCAGGAGGTTAAGCACTCTCTGCCGTTTCTTCGCCATTGATAGTCCTCCGTCAGATATTCTCAAATTCGATACGGTGGAGCGTACCCGTTACAGTCAGGTCGTCCGCCGTCATCGCCGCAAGCTCCAGTCCGGAGCCGTATATGCGCAGCACCGCGCCGCCAGTGTTCACGGCGATAAGCTCGTTGCCGTATTCAAGCAGACCGCGGTGGTTTTCAATGCGCAGACGACGCTGCCCCGTCATGGTCAGCGACATTTGCCCCGCAATAGCGTCCGCCGGCAGGTCGAACAGCTCCGCCGCCCGTGTCAGTAGGGTTTCGCGTTTCTTTATGTCAATCACCCTCTCAATCGCTCTCTGTGATTTTATGCGGAACATTTCGGGATTACCACATTGGCATTGAAGCGAGCGTTTCCGCATACGTTTCAGGGGGAGTGATATTATTTGCGGCAGAGGGTTTATGACGCGCTCGTGTGTCTCGCTATGGCGGCGATGGCGACCGCGCTGATACTGTTTCCGAGAGAGACGACGCAGGCGGCAAAGGACGGCTTAACGCTCTGCGGCAACGTAATTGTTCCGTCGCTGTTCCCGTTCTTCGTGCTGTCCACACTCGTCGTGGAGACGGGCGTATCGCGCCGCTTCGGGCGACTTTTGGAGCCGATTATGCGACCGCTGTTCAATGTCGGCGGCGACTGCGTAACGCCGATGGTGCTCGGCTTTATCGGCGGCTACCCCGTCGGCGCAAAGACCGTCATCTCGCTGTACGAGAGCGGCGGTTGCACAAAGACGGAAGCGGAACGATTGCTGTCGTTCTGCAACAACTCGGGACCCGCGTTTATCTTCGGCGTAGTCGGCGCGGGCGTGTTCGCCAGCGGACGAATTGGTTTATTGCTCTATCTTGCGCATTGCGCCGCGTCTATCTGCGTCGGCGTGCTGTTCCGCAAGTGGGGGAGCGGAGCCGCGCCGAGTAAGGCGAAGCGCGCCGTCCGCCCGAAGCCGAAGCCGTTCGCGGCGGCGTTCACGGAGTCCGTGAGGTCGTCGTTTCAATCGACGGTAAACATCTGCGGTTTCGTTATATTCTTCACGGTGTTCATAAAAATGCTGTTTCTGACGGGCGCGCTTCCCGCGCTGGCAAGGGGTATCGGCGCGTTACTCTCGCCGCTCGGCATGGACGCGGAGTGGGCGGAACGGCTGCTGACGGGCGTAATCGAAATCTCGTCCGGCGTTTGGACGCTGTCGGGCGCGCGGGAGCTAACCGCGTCGGTCGCGATGGCGGCGTTCATGCTGGGTTGGGCGGGACTGAGCGTGCACTCGCAGGTGCTGTCGTTTATCGGCACGAGCGGGCTGTCCGTCAAGACGTATATCCTCGGCAAACTGTTGCAGGGGTTGCTATCGGCGGGACTGGTGTTTGCGCTGTCGCGCGTCCTGCTGCCCTCCGCGCCCGCGTCATATCTCGCTGAGCAGGTCGGCGTGTTCACGCGCGTGGGATTCGTAAGAGCGGGCGCAATCTCGTGCGTTGCCGCGCTGATAATGTTCGGCATATTCGCCGCCGCGTCGCGCGGTCACGCAAAAACGAGGGATTAGGCAACCGCCCAATCCCTCGTCAATTATGCGTAAACCTATATTTCGCAGAAGGCGCGCAAGATGTCAAGCCCAACGTCGCCGCTCTTTTCGGGGTGAAACTGCGTGCCGTAGACGTTATCGCGCGCGACCGCTGCGGTCAGCTCGCCGCCGTACTCCGTCGTCGCGATTACGCTTTCGTCGCAGCTAGACGCGTAGAACGAGTGGACGAAGTAGACGTGCGCGCCCTCGTCCGTGTACTTGAAAAGCGGGCTTTTTTCGCGACCTGCGGGGAAACGCAAGCCGTTCCAACCGATATGCGGAATCTTGTACCCGTCGCCGATTACGGGCGCGATTGTCGTAACGTCACCCGGGACGAGCGCAAGCCCCGCGTGCTCGCCGTACTCAAAGCTGCGGTCAAGCAGCATTTGCATACCGAGACATATGCCGAGCAAGGGTTTGCCGCTCGCCGCTTCATCTTTGACGACCGCGAACATGCCCGTCTCGCGCAGCTTTGCCGCCGCGTCCTCAAACGCTCCCACTCCGGGCAGGATTACGCGGTCGGCACGGCGTATCTCCGCCGCGTCGCGCGTGACGACGGCGTTCTGCCCGATGTATTTCAGCGACGAGCGCAGGGAAAACAGGTTCCCAACGCCGTAGTCAATGATTGCTATCATGTTACAGCACTCCCTTGGTTGACGGAATTTCGTCCGTACCGTCAAGCTTCACGGCGGCGGACAGCGCGCGCGCGAACGCCTTAAAGCAGCACTCGGCAATGTGGTGCGCGTTCAAGCCCGCGAGCTTGCGGATATGAAGCGTCAGCTCCGCTCTGCGGACAAACGCCTCAAAGAACTCGCGGACAAGCTGCGCGTCCATCGTGCCGATGTGCTCCGCGCCCAACTCCGCGTCGAACGACAGGTGCGCCCGCCCCGAAATGTCAATTGCGCACAGCACCAACGTCTCGTCCATCGGGAGGATAATGCTGCCGTACCGCGTAATACCGCGCGCGCTGCCCATCGCTTCGCGCAACGCCTGACCGAGCACGATGCCGATGTCCTCAATCGTGTGGTGCCCGTCCACCTTGAGGTCGCCGTTAACGTGCACCTCAAGGTCGAACCGCGCGTGCTTTGCCAGCAGCGTCAGCATGTGGTCGAAAAAGCCGACGCCCGTGTCGATGTGCGAAATTCCCTTGCCGTCAAGGTCAAGCCGCAGAGTGATGTCCGTCTCGTTTGTCTTGCGTGTAATTTCTGATGTTCTCATAAAAATCTTACCTCTTTCAAGATAATTTCAAGCGTTCCAAGCAGTAAATTCATCTGCTCGCGAGTGCCGACGGTGATGCGCATACGTTCCGCGATTCGCGGCGCGTTCCAACGACGGACGAGAATCCCGCGCTCGCGCAGAGCGTCAAATATCGCCTTGCCCGAAACCTCCGCGTGCTCCGCAAACAGGAAGTTCGCGCGCGACTCCGTGACGGGAAAGCCGAGCGCGCGCAGTTTACTCGCCGCGTCGTCGCGTGTTGCGGCAATCTCCGCCCAATTCGCGCGGTAATAGTCGTTGCAGTCAAGCGCGGCGGCTCCCGCCGCAAGGGTTAACGCGTTGCAGTTGTAAGGGTTGAAGCTGTTTCGCACAGTCTCAACGTCGGAGATAAGCTCCGCGCAACCGACGGCGTAGCCCAGCCGCGCGCCCGCGAGATTGCGCGACTTCGAGTAAGTGCGGACGACAAGCACGTTGTCGTATTTCGCCGTCAGCGGTATCGCCGTGTCGCCCCAGAAGTCGGCGTAAGCCTCGTCAATGATGAACAGACAGTCGGGCGCGAAGCGAACAACGCGCTCAAGCTTCTCAATCGGCAGAGCGATACCCGTCGGCGCATTGGGGTTAGCCAGCACTACAACCTTTGGCTCGCCGCCGACAATATAGTCCTGCGGCTCAACCTCGAACGACGCGGAGACGGGAAGTTCCGTGTACGGCAAACCGAGCAGGTTCGCGAGAACAGGGTAAAACCCATAAGTAATGTCGGGAAATGTCAGCGAGCGTCGCTCGTCCGCAAACGCGAGAAACGCGAACGCCAGCGTCTCGTCCGAACCGTTGCCGAGCGAGATGTTCTCCGCCGCAACTCCGTGGTAATCGGCGAGCTTGCGGCGCAGAACCGTGCCCGTCGGGTCGGAGTAAAGGTTAAGTTTGGGCGAAACGCCGTTTATCGCGTCCAGCACAGCCTGCGGCGGAGGGAAAGGCGACTCGTTTGTGTTGAGCTTAACGAGGTTCGCGGTCTTGGGCTGTTCGCCGGGAACATACGGCGTGAGCTTCGCGTGCTTATCGCTGAAAAATCTGCTCATTCCGCACCGCCCGATTCCGCGCTGTTGAGCCGCAACGACACGCTGCGGGCGTGCGCTTCCAGCCCCTCGCGCTCGGCAAACGCCACCACGTCGCGCCCCGCGTCTCGCAGCGCGGACTCGCTGAAGTAAGTGAACTGCGTCTTTTTCGTGAAATCATCGACCGACAGCGGCGACGAGAACCGCGCCGTGCCCAGCGTCGGCAGAGTGTGGTTCGGACCCGCAAGATAGTCGCCCAGAGCTTCGGGCGTGTTGTGCCCGAGGAACACCGAACCCGCGTTGCGAACCGAATCCAACAGGTCGAACGGCGACGCGACGCAAAGCTCAAGATGCTCCGGCGCAAGCGCGTTCGCAAGCTCGACGGCGGCGGCAATTGACGGCGCGACAACGAGCTTACCGTTGCGCTCGATTGACTTGCCCGCAATTTCGCCGCGCGGGAGCAGCTTCAATTGCCGCTCAACCTCCGCACCGACAGCCGCCGCAAGCTCCGCGGAATCGGTTACGAGTACGGCTGTCGCGTTCGCGTCGTGCTCCGCCTGCGCCAGCATGTCGGCGGCGACGAGCACGGGATTTGCGGTGTCGTCCGCGATAACAAGCACGTCGGAGGGACCCGCAATCATGTCGATGCCCACTATGCCGTAAACCTGCCGCTTTGCTTCCGCGACAAAGGCGTTGCCGGGACCCGTAATCTTGTCCACACGCGGCACGCTCTCGGTGCCGTAGGCGAGCGCGGCGACGGCGTGCGCTCCGCCGAGCTTGAATACGCGGTCAACGCCCGCAACGCGCGCGGCGGCGAGAATATCGGGATTAACGTTCCCGTCCTTTGCGGGCGGCGTGACCATAATCAGTTCGGAAACACCCGCGAGCTTCGCGGGTATCGCGTTCATGAGCGCGCTCGACGGGTAAGCCGCCGTGCCGCCGGGAATGTAAAGCCCGACGCGTTCAATCGGCGTTATCTTCTGCCCCATGAACACGCCGCCGCTCGACTGCGCGACGAAGCCCGTACGCACTTGGTTCTTGTGAAACGCCTCGATATTCGCCGCCGCGCGCTTCAGGATTGCGAGAAATTCGGGTTCGCAACGCGCAACCGCCGCGTCAAGCTCCTCGCGCGTGACCTCAAGCGCCGATAGCTCAACCTTGTCGAACCGCCGCGTGTAATCGTACAGCGCCGCGTCGCCGCGCTTGCGCACGTCCGCGATAATCGCGGCAACGTCGGCGGATATGTCCGTCTCGGCAGTCTCGCCCGAGCGCAGCTCGTCAAGCTCGAACTCGCCGTATTTATATGTCTTTATCATTCGTCTCTCTCCACTCGTTTTCTAAAATGCTCATGATAATGTCCGCGTGCCACGCGCCGTCAATCCGCGCGCTCTCGCGCAGTACGCCCTCGCGCCTGAAACCGCACTTCTCATAGCAGCGAAGCCCGCGCGCGCCGTACAACGTCGGCTTATCCACGCGCCAGCAACCCGGAAACCGCCGCCGCGAGTTGCTCCGTCTCGTCGTGCTTGAACTTGTAGCTGACCTTGTTCGCAATCAGCCGCGCGGAGAAATGCAGAATCGTCTCAAGCACCTCAAGACCGTTCTCGGCGAGCGTTTTACCCGTTTCCACGAGGTCAACAATCACGTCGGAAAGCCCGAGAATCGGCGCAAGCTCAATTGAGCCGTTGAGCTTAATAATGTCAATCTCGCGGTTGCGGTGGTCGTAATGCTCGCGCGCGATGTGCGTGAACTTCGTCGCGACACGCAGCGGACGGTCGAAGTCGTCCGAGAAGTCGCGCTTACCCGCGACAGCCATGCGGCACTTGCCGACGCCCAAATCCAGTAGCTCGTACACGTCGGGCGAGTATTCGAGTAAAATGTCCTTGCCGACTATGCCCACATCAGCCGCGCCGCGCTCGACGTAAATCGCAACGTCAGAGGGCTTGACCCAGAAGTAACGCGCGCGCTCGCCCTCAAAAATGAGCTTGCGGCTCTCCGCATGTATCGCGGGGCAACCGTAACCGCAACGCTCAAGCATGTCATAAACCTGTTCGCCGAGACGACCCTTTGGCAGAGCTATGTCAATCATCGAATTTAACCCTCCCGTTCTTTATGTGCGCGACCTTTGCGGTTGATTCGTCGCCGCGAATCTCGCGTTGGGCGCGAACGCTGTAACCCGCGTCCGTCAATTCCCGCACGGCGCGCGCAACCTCATCGCCGTCGCTGTCGCCGAATATGAGCAGCACGTCGGAGACTGCGCGGCGTTGCGTGTGCAGCTCGCCGAGCAGGTCGAGGAACACCGCGAAGCCGATTGCGCCGCTGCGCTTGCCGAAGCTGCGCATTAGGTTGTCGTACTGTCCGCCGGAAAGCACCGCGGTATGCACGCCCTCGACATAGCCGCGAAATATGATGCCGTTGTAATAGCGCAGGTCGTTCATTGCGGAAAAATCGAGCCGAAAGCCCGCCCCGCCGAGCGTTTTAACGACGGCGTGCGCCGCGCGAAGCTCCGCGATTGCCGCGTCTGTTTCGGCGTTCACGCTGATTAACTCAAGCTCGCCGACAGTCTCGTCAAACTCGCCGTAGAGCTTCGCGAGTGACGCGAGCCGCGCGGTAAGGTCGGCGGAAACACCGCGCTCCGCGCATACGCGCCGCAATTCGGGCGCGTTCTTCTCACCAATCAGGCGCAGGACAACCTCGCGCGCATCGCCCGTAAACCCCGCCGCGTCGATTAGCCCGCTTAAAAAACCGAGATGCGACACGTCAAGGCAGTAGTTCTCGCCAACCTCCGCGAGACTTGCCCCCGCGAGGTACAGCGTTTCGCCGACCTCATACGCGCCAACGTCGCCGACGCACTCAACGCCCATCTGCATACGCTCGCGAAAGTCGCGGTCAGCGGTCGCGCGGTAGACGTTTTCGTTGTAATATAACTTACGGTGTCGGTCGTCGGACGAGTTTTTGACGATAGACAGCGTAACGTCGGGGCGCAGGGCCATAAGCTTGCCGCCGTAACCCGTAAAGGTAATCACATCGTCCGAAACGAGGAAGCTCTTGTTGCGGGCATACAGCTCGTATTCCTCAAAATTATTCATCTCAAAGCGGGTGTAACCGTATCGGCTGTAAAGCGCGCGCAGGCGAATAACCGCAAGCTCGCTGCTCTTTAGTACATCTTCGGAAATCGGCACGTTTTCAAGTCCTCTCAAAATATATTGTAAGTATTACTGCATTTTACCCTACTTCAGCGAATTAGTCAACTGTTGCAATTCCGCGCGAATTGCGGTAAAATCGGGGCATGATATTATTTACTCAAAGGAGGACGATTTATGGAGTTCATCACGGAGCGCAATCGCGTGGTTTACGTCGCGGAGGGCAAGGAATTGGCGCACGTAACGTTCCCGGGGGACGGCGAGGTTGTTGAGATTGACCACACGTTTGTGGACGATTCGCTGCGGGGGCAGGGAATTGCGGGCAAGCTGATGGAGCGCGCCGCGCAATCCCTGCGGGACACGAACCGCCGCGCGAAGCTGACCTGCTCATACGCGCAAAAGTGGTTTGGCGACAGACCGGAGTGGAGCGATGTGCTGACTTGCGACTAGTTGCCGCACGACAAAAAATGGCGCGGAATTATGCTTGACAAATCGCCGCTGATATGCTAAGATACTCTTGTCTTGCAAGGCTACTTTCGTATAAGAAAGGAGATGGTTTGTAAAAATTGTTGTGCGCTAAAAGGGTGGTTCTGAATTAGAGCTGTTTGTGCTCTCTGATTAAGTCGGCGTAACCGACGTGAGTCGTTAACGTCGGCACATGGAGTTGTGCGTGAGCACGCTCTGATGAGGCGCGACGGTACCGGGTGACCACCGCCCATACATAGTACCGTTAACAAGGGTCGGATAACGTAATGTTGTCCGACCCTTGTCTGTTTGCGTGCCGATTGCGGCTTGTTGCACGTCTTTTTGAGCGGCAATCCGCGCGAAACTTCTCCGCGAACTTAAACTGTGCACGAAAAAGCAGCGGACAAATCTTGATAGAAATGACCGCTGTTTTTTGTGAATTTTAGCCAAAACAAAGTTCGTCCCCCAAAATATTCTCGACAATCGGGGCAACGGGTGATATTATTAAGGCTAATAGGCTTATTCGCCGCGCTTATCGCCCCAGAAGAACAGCGCGACGGTGCCTGGACCTGTGTGCGCGCCGATTACCGAGCCGATGTTATTGATGCGAATTTCGCCGTCAATGTCGGGAAACTCCGCGCGAATCGCGTTCGCAAGCGTCTCCGCGTCCTCGCGGCAGGCGGATTGCGAGATGAAAACCTTGCCGGAGTAGCGCGTGCCGTGGTCGGCATGAGCCTTCATGCGGGTGACAAGCTCCGCGATTGCGTGCTTTTTGCCGCGCGCCTTGGAACGCGGAATGAGCTTGCCCTCGTTGTTGACGTCGCAAATCGGCACGATTGACAGTAATGCGCCAACCATCGCGCTCGTCGCGGAAATGCGTCCGCCGCGCTTGAGGTGCTTCAGGCTTGTCGCGAAAAACAGGTGCTGCAAATGAAGCTTGCGAACCTCGATGTACTCGTAAACCTCGTCAATGCTCGAACCCGCGGCTTGCAGGTCGAGAGCTTTGTCCACGAGCAGCCCGTAACCGCTGGAAGCGGCTTGCGAGTCTATGACGTACAGCTTGCGCTCCGGGTACTTCACGCGCAAATCCTGCTCAGCGATTTTGGCGGAGAAGTACGAGCCGGAAATGCCCGAGGAGAGCGACAGGTGCAACACGTCGATGCCCGCGCTGAGAAACGGCTCAAACAGCGCGACGTAACCCTCTGTGTTGACCTGCGACGTGACGGGCATGGAGCCCGCCTCAATGCGCGAATAAAATTCGCTTAGCGGCATGGTCTTACCCATGTCGTCGGGGTATTGCACACCGTCCATATCGTAATGGAAAGTGGCAAGCGGCACGCCGCGCTCTTCATAGTAACTGGGCGGCAAATCAGCGGTTGAGCAACATGTTATTTTGTAACTGGACAAGGCAATTCCTCCGAAAAAATATTTTTCGCGATTTCATTGCTGTAACTCTAGCACGAGGGTCAAAAAATGGCAAGGAATTATCACGAGCGTGACCTCTACTTAACAAAATTCGGCTGGAATAGAGACAAAACCGCAACTCTACAATTAGTAGAGTTGCCTGATTGCAAGGGTTAAAGGCGTGCTAAATAGACTTGAGGTGAAACATGGAAGACAATCGGACAGACGAAGAAAAGCTTCGACAGCGTATATCCGAGAATCTCGCGTACTACCGAAAACAGGCGGGGTTCACCCAATCGGGGCTTGCCGAGCGCATAAATTACTCCGATAAGTCGGTGTCAAAGTGGGAACGCGCCGTCGCGTCGCCCGACATCTATGTGCTCACAATGCTTGCGGAGTTGTACGGCGTGACCGTAAACGACCTGATTGACGAGAACGTCGCGGTGCCGCGCAACGAAAAAGCCGCGCTCGGCACGCGCAGAGTGGTGTCGTGTTTGCAAGTAGTCGTGTTTGTGTGGCTGATTGCAACGGCGGCATTCGCGATGGTTACAATGATGATACCTGACGCGAAGCACGCGTGGTACGCGTTTCTATACGCGGTTCCGGTAAGCTGCGCCGTTCTTATTGTGTTCGCCGTGCGACTGTGGAAAAAACTGACGCTGTTTTGCACGGCTTCCGCGTTCGTTTGGACAGTCTCGGTGACGATGTTCATAGTCCTGCCGCTGGAGAACAGTTACCTGCTGTTCACCGTCGCGGGCGTGGCGCAGGTGCTCGTAATACTCGGTTTTATCAGGCAAATCCTGAATGACCGCGCACACAAAGTCGCGCGCCGCAAGTGAATTGAAAACGCAAACAGCCCGCCGAAAGGCGGGCTTTATTTATTGCGCCGACTACTCCCCGCCGCCGAGCACCACGCAGAACGGCGACGGCGGCATGTCCTCCCCGTAAGCGAGCTGCAAGGCGAGCCGCGCAAGACGCTCCGCGACCGCCTTTTTGTTCAGCGGGTGCAGGTCGTTGTGCTCGCCCAAGTCGAAAGTCGCCGCCATGCCCGTTTTCGGCAGCGTGAGCGCGGACTTCTGCTGACGGCGAATTGACCGCCATTCCTCGCCGCCCGACCGATAATGCGCAAGCTCGGCAAACAGGAACGGGAAATCCTCACCCCAAAGCTCCCGCCAACCGCGAATCAGCGCGCGGAACCGCTCGTCATATCGGCACGGGTTCCCGTCGTCGCTCTCGCCCTGATACCAAATTACGCCCGTAATCGCGGCGAACCGCAACGGCGCGACCATTGCGTTGTAAAGCCCCGAGGCGATGTAATTCAAGTTCGGCGGCAAATTTGCAATCGGCTCCGAATAACTTTCGCGGCGGTATTTCCATGTGCTGTTCAGGTCGAACGACACGCCGCCGATGTTCAGCAACCGCTGCTTGCCATACGTGAACCCGCCGTCGTTACCGCCGATTGTCAGCCGCACGGCGACGACGCATTTGCCGACCGTCAGCGGCGGCACCGCGTACTCGCGCGGCGGATACCTGTAAGTCGTGCCGCCGACGATTTTGCCGTTGACATACGTCTCGTCCGCGTCCGTCAGCGTCCCAAGATACAGCGTCGCGGGTTTATTCGCAAGGCTCGGCGGCACGTCAAGCGTCTTGCGGAACCAGACAACGCCGGGCTTTAGCAAATCGTCGTCGAACGCGTCGTCAAGCTCGCGCTCGCTCCAATCCGCGTCGTCAAGGTCAACGCCGCTCCAATCCGCGCGTTCGGAATCGGGCGCGTCAACCGCAAATTCAGGCGCGGTCATGCCCGCAAAAGCTTCGGATTCAGCCACAAGCTCGGGGAAGTCGCCCAAATCCTCGCGCCGTGTCCACGCGTGAACCCGCGAGCCGCCGACGGCGGACACGTACAGCCCAATCGGTACGCCGTGCCGCGCGAAAAGCTCCCGCGCGAAGAAGTACGCAACGGCGGAGAACCCGCCGACGGTCGCGGGCGATACACGCTCCCACCCGTTGCCGCGCGGCGAAAAGTCGTCTCGCGCACCGTCGAATGCGTATGCGTCGGGCGCCTTGAACTGCCGAATCAGCGCGTTTTCCGCGTTCAACTCGCTCGGGTACATGTTTTTAACGCGCGATATTGGCAACACCATGTTTGATTGCCCAGAGCACAGCCACACGTCGCCGAACAGCACGTCGCGCACGGTAATCGTTTCGCCTTGCGCCGCAACCGTCAGCTCTGCGGCTTCACCCGCCGCGCGAGGTTGCAGCTCCGCGAGAAACGTGCCGTTGTCGTCCGATGTGACGGTCACGCACTCGCCGCCCAACTCAACTTCAACGACCGCGTTCGGTGCCGCGTTGCCGCGCACGATTACGGGCTTGCCGCGCTGCAACACCATGCCGTCGGAGAAAATGGCGGGCAGCGTCAGAGCCATATTTGGCGCCCCTTTTCGTCGGGGATTCCCGTCAGCCGATGGAAATACGTATTCACAATGTCGCGCCACTCGACGGCGTTCTCAAGCTGTCTGTTCAGTCGCTCCGCCACGCACGAGTGCAGCTCGTCGGGTACCTTGCCGCGCAGCGCGTCCCATGTCTCAATGAAGCGCGCCACGCCGTCCGCGCCGTCAAAATGCGTGTCATATATGTGTTGAATCAGCGGCACGCCGCCTTTAAGTCTGAACGTGTACGGCAGTCGGTGGAAGAACAGCAGCAGTTCCTCGGGGCACGTCCGCGCGTCCTCGAATTGCGCCGCAACCCACGGGTCATACTGCGCGGTCAGTCCCGTGCCGCGCGATGTGCGGTCAACGCCGAGCGCGTCATGCGCCGCGCGGTGGTACGTGCCCCACTTTGAGAACTCGTAGCCGTCTATGTTCACGCCGTAGTGGTGCCCGGGAGTTACCATCCAGCCGATGCCGAGCGGCGCGTTGTACTTCGCGTAAACGTCGGTGGATTGCAGCAGCATGTCGGCAATCGGCTCCGCCGCGTCGGACGCGTTTCCGAACGTGAGCCGCGACCAATCGCGCAAAATGTCGCCCGCGGAAGCACGCGGGTTCCAAGCGAGCCGCCCGAACGCGTACAAATTCGCCTGCGCAAGCGGGTTGCCCGTCCAATTCTCATCGTCGCCCGCGTTGGAAACGCCGACGACGGTATCAATCCCGCCGCCGAACAGCTCCGAAAGCGTGCGAGTCTCGCTCACGTGCGACGAAAGCGCACGCTCCCAAGGGATTGCGGTTGCGTAGAGGTCAATCTGCTGACCCGTGTATTCCTGCGTGACTTGCAGCTCAAGCCCGCGCCGCGTGTTCTTCAGCGCGCCGAGCAATGGCGACAGCGGCTCGTAAACCTGAAAATCCACGGGTCCGACCTTAACTTGCAACACCACGTTATCCGCGAACGTGCCGTCCAGCGGGAAGAAGTGGTCATACGCAGCCTTTGGGCGGTCGGTTACGGTATCGCGCCAATCCTGCAAGCAATTGTAAACAAAGCAACGCCAAAAGACGGTGCCGCCGTAAGGCGCGAGCGCACCCGCGAGGACGTTCGCGCCGTCTGCCTGAGTCCTGCCGAGTGCGGCGGGACCCGACTGAAACTCCGAATCCGCCTTTACGAGAAAGCCCAGCAGGTCGGGAATGTAGCCGTAAACGCGCGCGGCTGTGTCACGCCACCACGCAATAACGCCGCCGTCAAGCGGGTCGGAGGTCGAAAGTCCGCCGACGGTTTTCGGCGCGGCGAAGTCCACCGCGATAATCAGCCGCACGTGGTATTTGCGGAAAATCGCGGCTAGCTCCGCAAGTTGCGGGAGCTTTTCGTCGGTAATCAGCCGCCGCGAATCGTCGCGCAAATTGACGTTGTTCAGGCAAATGCCGTTAATGCCGACGGACGCGAGAAGCCGCGCGTAATCCTCAATTCGCTCCGCGTCGTAACACAGCTCGCTATTGCGGAAGAACAGCGAACGCCCCGCGTAACCGCGCTCCACCGTGCCGTCCATGTTGTCCCAATGGTTCAGCACGCGGTATTTCGCGGCGGGCACGGAGGTTACGTCAAGCGTCGCGGGTTCAACGCCGAGCCTGATTTGCGCGCCCGCCGCGAACTCGCCGTACATCGCTCCCGCCGCGTCCGACGACGCGATTGTGACGGCACCGCCGCCGCCCGTAATGCGATAAGCGTCAGGCGGCAACGACGCGTCAGTCACGCGCGCGAACTCCCGCTTTTGCCGAACCTCGCCCAGCCAAGCGTAATAACCCGATTCCTTTTTCATTCCGAAACCTCCACCACCATATGAATCGGCGCGGAAATCATGCACCCCTCCGCGCTCACAAGACGGAAAATGTACAACTCGACCCAATCGAGATATTCATCTTCGGGATACGTAACGCGCACAGACTTGCCGTCCGCCGCCCACTCAAGCTCCCACTCGCTGACAAAATGCAAACCGATGCCGAACTCACGCGGATTAACCGCCGTGTCAAACACGAGCGTTAAGCCCGTTCTGTCTTTGTTCTCCACCTGAACGCCGATTGTGTAAGCCTCACCCGCCCGCGCCGTCATCGGGCGCGAACCGTCGTCGCCCACCGTATTCGGCACTATCGGCCACGCGCCGTGGAAGTTGCCGCCGAACGGCGTGTTTTGCAGGTTTTCGGAATCCCAAGACGGCGTTTCGCCGAACTGTGACGCGAACCCGACCTGCTTATTGCCCATGAACCCCGTAGTCTCGACTTTCGTCAGCTCAACGCTAACCGAAAACGTGTAGCCGGTGAACGCCTGTAATTGCAAATTCCGCACCTCGAACGCAAACGGCTCGCCGACGGGAATGTGCGCCGCGCCGCGCGGCTTGAGCGACACGCCGTAACGCTCCAAATACCCCTGCTTCGTCCCGTCGTCATAGCGGCTTGCTGTAATGCGCGCGCCGTTGACATAAAGCTCCGGAACGTTTACGTCGCCGTCACAATTCACAATCGGGTTAGTAAAGCCGACAGACATACCGTCGGGCGAGCCGCCCGTCAGGTTCAACCCATGACGCAGCGCGTCGGCAGGGGAGAGCGCGACAATCTCCCGAGTGTTGTGGCACAAAGTGCCGACAGTCTCTGCGACATACCTACCCTCGAGCAAGCCTTTTGTATAAAAAGTAAAGGTTGAGCAAGTATCATTTTTACGCGTTGATTTTGCTGTGCGACTAACAGCGTCCCCTGCATTTAGCAGCGTCACAGCGTCCGCGTCTGTTGTAAATCTTAACGAATGTTGTGTATCCGCGAGCACATACGTGACGTTGCCGTAAAGCGTGTGCTTGCCGGGGCGCGCCCACGTAATGTAATGATTCTCAATGTCATACGGGCTGCGCGTGAGGTCGGAAATGCTGTCAAACACGCGCTCGGGGAATATCGCGCCGCTGCCGTCGAGCGCGCCGCCGTCGGGGTTCTTCAGCGTGTCAAACGAGCGGCGGACATAGCGTTTCGCGCGCCCGAAAGTCTTGTCCATAATCGCGATGAGGTCGGGCAGGTCGCGGTCCTGATTCGCGTGCGCCGCGTCGCGCACTACCCACGCGATGTTGCCGCCCGCGCCGAGAAAGTCATAAACTTCCCTTGCTGCCGTCATACTGAGCACCGTTCCGGGCGAGTTCAGCCACGACTGCTGCGCTTCGCCCGTCCAGCAAATGAGCGGGCGTGGAGCCACGAGCGCGGCGACGGCGTGCATGTCAAACGGCGCGTGAACGTAGTTTGCGTAAGTCAATTCCTGCGCCTTGGAGCAGAACCATGCGGATTCGTCGGGGTTGGAAATCGCGCGCTGCACCGATTCGTTCCGCGAGTATACGGTGTTGTAACCCGAGGGCGTGTTGTAGTTGAACAGCTGCCCCTCGGTGAACCCGCGAAAGCCCGTTAAGCCGCCGCCGCCCGGGTCACTCGGCGCGGCAATCGCGACGCGCGAATCGAACGCGGCGGCGAGCGCGGCAGCCTTGCCGTTGCGCGAGCAGCCCATTATCGCGGTCTTGTCCCACGCGATGTTGTAGCGGTTTTCGCCCTCCGCGTCATTTTTCAGCGCGTCGATAACGCGGCTAATGCCCCAAGCCCAGCCCATCAGCGTGCCGCTGTCTAACTCATATTCGCCCGCGCGATAGGGGTACAGCTCGTTGTATGCGCCCGTGTGCGGGTTGTTGCCGCCGTCGGAGTACACGGAGCCGGTGTTCAGCGAAATGTAAGCGTAGCCGCTTTGCTTCAACGTCGTTACCTGTTGCGCCGCAATGCCGCCGATAACGATGACGACGGGGTAGGGTCCCGCGATGTCCGTGTCTGCGCCGAACTGCGGAACCTCAAACGCGTCGAGCTTGAGCGTCGCGGTCTTGCCGCAATCGGTCACGTCAACGACGAGCCGCGTGTGCTCGGGAACCGTCCGCAGCAGGGCGGCGTGCGTCGCCGTTTCCCACGTGTCGCCCGCCGACCAGTTAAGGTTCGCGTTGCCGTCGGGCGCGTCGTAGTCCTCGGACGCGGCGAAGTCAAGGTTCGGCGCGATTGAAAACGTGCCCATGTCCATCGTGAACGAACCGGGCGGGAGCTTGACGGAAAACGTCGGGAAATTCATGACGGAGAACATGTCGAGAGCCTGCGCTTCGGGGACGAGCACCTCGCGCAAGCGCGACGCGTCCTCGGGCGTGAAGTGCTTGTGCCCGTAAAGGTAGTACTGCATCAGCTCGGACAACTCGTCGGCGCGCGCTCCCCACTCCTCGGGGGATTTTACGCGTCCGTGTGCGGGGTCAAGGAACTCAAACAAATCGGGCAAGCTCTCGCGCGGCGGAATTTGCGTCACGTCCTCGGGAAAGTACGGGCGCGGAATCGGTGCGTTACTCATGGCGGTTGCTCCTTTCATGTCGCTTGTCTTATATACGAATTATATACGAAAACGCGGGAATTGCAAGACTGTTGTTGCGCGAAACGGCGACTTGAAAGCAACGCGGAAATGCGGTACAATAGCGGCGGGGGTGTCGCGTTAACCTAATGAGCGACAAATGCAACGAAAGGGAGAATGGCAATATGACGCACAAAGGAACAATAACGCTCGAAACCGAGCGATTGATTTTGCGGAGGTTTGAGTTGACTGACGCGGAAGCGATGTTCCGCAATTGGGCGAACAATAACGACAAAATTGCCGCTTTTCTTAATTATCAAAGCGATGGCAGTTTTGCCGACATCAATTATTGGATTAGTGAATACAGCGACAATTCACGCTATTGTTGGGCAATTGTTTTGAAGTCAATCGGTGAGCCTATCGGCTATATAAACGCTCACGATATTGACGAATTTGTCGATATGGCGGAAATCGGTTATGCGATTGGCGAAAAGTTTTGTCATAAGGGCATTGCGACCGAAGCCGCTAATGCTGTTATTAAATTCTTTTTTGAAGAAGTCGGAGCCGCGAAAATAACGGCAAAACATCGTCCGACGAACTCGCGCTCCGGCGGTGTGATGACTAACGCGGGAATGAAATTCCTCGGTGTTCGCAGAAACGCGCACAGAGCGGAAAATGTCGGTACAGATTTGAATCTCTACGCCATTCTCGCGGAGGATTACTTCAATCCAAACAACCAACCGAACTGACGCAATCAAAACAAATTCCTTACACCTTTAAGTGTAAGGAATTGAACAATACCACCCAACGCCTACAACGGCAAGTCCCGTTTTGCGAACAGCGTACTGCCGAGCAGATACGTTACCACGCCGATAACCGCGAGTACACAGAATTTCAAGATAAATGCCGTTCCGTCTGGCGCTTCCGCCGCGTGTCCCGTCATTGAGAACACTTGCTGATTGGAAAACGCCAGTATTGAATCAATATCAAACAGCGTCACGACCGAAAAGCTCTTCAGCCAGTCGAAGCTTGCGTTAAACTTTGCCATTAACGACATCAGGTGCATCGCGCCGACGATGCCGCCGCCGACGGCGATTGCGTACTTTGAGAGATTGAACACGCTCGACGCGAGGTAGCAAATGCCGCTCAAAGCCAAGTTTAGCATAAACAGTCCTGCGTTGATTAACAGTATAGCCTTCACTTCGTCGCCGCTGATACTGCCCGCGCCGAGTCGGTGCGCGATAATGTGCGTGCAACCCGCGATGGCGAACATCGCAAAGAGCGACCCGATGAAATAGAACGCTTGCGTCAACGCAACTGTCGTTCTGCGAACAGGAGTGCTCAAAACATACGCCATTGTTCCCTTATCCACTTGCTGCGCGAGAAGCTTATTGCCCGTAACGATTACATAAACTGCCGAAATAAGTCCGGGCAGGAGCGCGTAGTAGGACATCGCGGTCATTGACACGGGCGTTTTGCCGCCCATAACCATCGCTCCGATGAAAAACGCCTGAACAAGGGTCAGAATCAACCATAGTCCAATATTGTTCTTGATTGTTTGCTTCAAAAGTGTTCCGTTCATTGTGATACCTCCGTATTTGTTACAGCGTCACGCTGGTATTTTTCAAGAAAATAGGTTTCGAGCGTCTGCGGCTTTTGCGTGATGTACTTCACCTTGAACGCCGAGAGGACGCGGAAAAGCTCGTTAATGTCATCGTCGGGAATGTTGATTGTCACCTGACGGTACTCGTCCTGCCGCCGCTTTACGCTGAACGAGTGTCCGAGGAACGACGTATAATCCTCGGCGTTCACAAACTCGATTTTGTACTCCTTAATCCGCTCGTTGCCGCGAATTTTCGACAGTTCTATGATGTCGATTATGCGTCCCTCTTTCAGAAACGCCACGCGGTCGCAGACGCTTTCAAGCTCGTCGAACATATGGCTCGACATAAAGACTGTCTTACCCCTGAGCTTTTCCTCGCGCACCAAGTCGGTGAAAACCTTTTGCATCAGCGGGTCAAGCCCGGTCGTCCCCTCGTCAAACAGCAGAACTTTCGAGTCGGACATAAACGCGTTCACAATCGCGCTTTTCTGTTTCATTCCCTTGCTCATGCGTTTGAGCCGCGCCGTCGCGTCAAGGTTGAACCGTTCCGCAAGCTCGTTCGCGCGGGATATGCCGCTCATTCCCATATACTCGGCTTGCAGCTTGAAGAAGTCGATGCCGCTTTTCACGTCCGGAAACGAGATTTCGCCGGGAATGTAACCGACCGCGTTTTTAATCTCGGCAGACTTGCTCCAACAATCCATACCCATAACGGAGCATTTGCCGCTATCGGAGTGCAAAAACCCCATTAAATGGCGAATCATCGTTGTTTTCCCCGCGCCGTTTATGCCCACAAGCCCGAACACTTCGCCCTCGCGCACGGACAAGTTGATGTCGAACAGCCCGCGCCCAAGCCCGTAATCTTTCGTCAAACCCTTAATTTCAATCACATTATTCATTGCCGTCACGCCCCTTTCTCGTAAAAATGCAGGAAGTGCTTTTCAAGCGTGAACTTTTCTTCCTTGAAACTGGCGACTTCGCTGTTTGCAAGCCGCTTTAGCAGTCCGTTGACCTCGCTGTCGTTGATGTTAACCGTTTCCGACGTGCCGTTTTTGAACAAGATTTCGTATGTTTTGTTCTCGTTATGGCGAATGTCGGCGGTTTTCACGGTTGACACAATCTCGCCGTCCTTGATAATCGCGATTCGGTCACAAACCGCGTCAACCTCGCTGAATATGTGGCTTGACAGAAGAATCGTCTTGCCGCGCTTCTTTTCCTCGCGCATAAATTCGATAAACCGCTCCTGCATTACGGGGTCAAGTCCGCTCGTCGGCTCGTCGAGCAGGAGAATGTCGGGGTCTGCCATAAACGCCGTAATCACCGCGAGTTTACGCTTACTGCCGAGGCTCATTCGCTTCGTTTTCCCTCGCGGGTCAAGAGCGAACAGGTCAAGCAAATGTTTTAGCCGCGCTTCGTCGTGCGAGTTCCGCAAGCCCTGCATCATACGGATAAATTGCGTTCCAGTAAGGTTTTCCGGGATTGCGGGTTCTCCGGGCAGGTAGCCGACGTTTTCGAGAATTTTCGCCGAGTGTTTCCAACTGTCAAGCCCGCCGATTGTGGTCGTACCCTTTTGCGGAGCGGAGAAACCCATCAGGTGTCTGATTGTTGTAGTCTTTCCCGCGCCGTTGGGTCCGAGGAAGCCGAACACTTCGCCCTTTTCGACTTGCAGCGACACGTCGAACACTCCGCGCCGATGTCCGTAGTCCTTTGTCAAGTTGTTTACTTCAATAATCGCCATAAAATTTCCTCCTAATATAAACTCAATAATTCGAGCCGCGCCGCCGGAATTTCCGCTCACTCCACCAATTCAAAACAATCGGTTTAACCCACCGCCACAGCATGTCGCGCGGAACCGTCAGCGCGATAATCACGCACATCACAATCTGGAAAACCAACTTCGCGCCACTCGTGCGCTCCTGCTGAATGTTCGTGATGATGATTGTGATGTAAACGGCGACGTAAATCCAGCGAAAGGTCAGGCGCGTTCGGCGGGTCAACATGTCGCGCCGCGTCGTGTCGCCGCGAAACAGGCGGTGTTCGGCAATCAGCAGACCGATGTAGCCGACGGTTATCACACAGATGAGGTATACGCGCGACCTGTCGAACTGGTTTTTCAGCAGCAGCAGGACGAAGCTGTTAAGCCCGAACACGCCTATTGTTGAAGCAACGCCCTTGATTTTCTCCCACAGCTTAAGCATTGGCGTTCCCGCTGTCACTTGTGCGCGCGGCGTTTGAAAATTGCTGCCAGTCCCGCGCCGATTGCCAACACGGACGCCGCGATGATTACGATGCGCTTCGTCATTTCGATGTTCTCCTTTCCTTGATTTGACCCGATTATAATTTCCCCGCGTGAACTGAATGTGAACTTTTCGCGGGAAATTTCGGCGATTAGCCGTGCATACGGTTCAACGCAAAACGGTTACAGATTGTCATATATGCGGCGAAACTGACACCGTTCTGATATTTACATACTTGGCGTAATCTGCTATACTTCGTATATAATAACTAAAGAGGAGCGTCAAAATGAACCTAATCTACTTAATCAAACCGCCATGCCGCAAGTGTCCCTACACGCTCGGGCAAGTGCGGACGCTGAAAATTCCGTGCCCGGAGTGCAAGGCGAGCAACTATTCGATGTACAAGCGGTTCGTCAAAAACAAGTTTGAAGGTGCGCGCGGGGGTGAGTCACGATGAATGATGGTACGCCCATTGACCGCGAGCTTGAAACCTACCTCGCGGAGAATCTTGACACAGCGTCGGAGGTTGCCCCGCAAGGCGAGACGGGCAAGTCGGTAATCATCGGCAAGCGCGGCGACGTGTCGTCTGTTGTCGCGATTGGTAGGCTGCTCGGCAGAATGGACGAGTCGTTTTCAACGACGCTATTCCGCCTTATTGACCGCTCCGGCATGACCGACGCGGACGTTTATAAGCGCGCGCTTATCGACCGCCGCCTGTTCAGCAAAATTCGCAAGAAAAATTATACGCCGAGCAAGCCGACCGTGCTTGCCCTCGCCGTCGCGCTTGAGCTAACGCTCGACGAAACGGAGGATTTACTCGCGTGCGCGGGATACACGCTGTCGCGCAACAGCACGTTTGACGTGATTGTTGAGTATTACATCGTGAACGGGAAGTATAACATTTACCGCATAAACGAGCTTTTGTTTGAGCATGACCAACCGCTGCTCGGCGGGCGCAGTCAATAATTGTCGCCTTAAAAGCGACCTATAGTACTTGTTTTCGTGCTAGAATAAGAATGTAAGCAAAAAACAAATGAGGAGGATATTATAATGAATGAAATCACGGTAAGAACAAAAGAGGAATTTAAGAGCGCGGTCCAGTCCAAGGCGGAGAAAATCATCGTCACGGACAAGAAATTGGCAAAGACGCTGAAACAGGCATACGACATGAAGAATGTCGGCAAAGTCGCCGCCGCGCTCGCAACGCTGTCAACCGCAACAGCCGTTTACCTTGCGAGCATACCCTTGACAGGCGGAACGAGTGCCGCGTTTGGCGGCGGTGCGCTTTTCGCGATAACCGCAGCGGAAGCCGCCTTGCTCGGCACATCGGCGGCGGGACTGATTTTCGTCGGCTATCTTGGCGCGGGCATGTTTATTGCGCTCAAGAACGGTTATAATGTCAGAATGTACAAGGGCGACATGGGTTGCGAGTTCATCAAAAGATGACGCAAAAAATTACACCTGACAACGGGCAGTAGGCGAAAAGCTAGCTGCCCGTTATTTTATTCAAATTTCCTGTTGACAAACGACAGCCGCCGCGCTATATTAGTTAAGCGTAATTATATAAATACGCTCAACCGTTTTGAAGGAGGGCGCATATGACATTTTCAGAAGCCATGAACTATTTCTATTTCCGCGCATCAATCCTTGAGCTGAGGGCGCTCAATGTCTCCGACTACACGCTCGGCATATCATATCACAGTATGCTCTATCTCAATGTTATCGCGAGCATCGAGAACTGCACGGTATCGCGTCTTGCGGAGCTTATGCAGATTACAAAATCGGGCGCGACGCTCAAGGTCAACGACCTCGTGAAGCACGGCTTTGTGACGAGAACGCAAAGCGCGGAGGACGGGCGCGTGTTTTTCCTCACGCTTACGCCGAAAATCGCCGAGGTCTACGAAAAGTTCAACAATATGGGCGCGGACATGGAGCGCGACTTGCAGGCAAAATACTCCGCGCGGGAGATGGAATTGTTTGCGAAAATGCTCTGCGACGTGTCGGATTATGAATGGGGTGCGAATAATGGAAATTAACTACTCAAAGCGCAATATTATACTGTTTCTCGCGGGTCAAATTGTGTCGCTGTTCGGCTCGTCGCTTGTGCAATGCGCGATTTCTTGGCACATCACGCTTGAAACGCAGTCGGGGACGATGATGACAATCGCGATGGTTTGCGGGTTTTTGCCGACGTTTCTCGTGTCGCCTTTCGCGGGAGTTTGGGCGGACAGATTCAACCGCAAGAAGCTGATAATCTTCGCGGACGCGCTTGTCGCGGCGGCGACGCTGGGACTTGCGCTCGCGTTCTCGCTCGGCGTGCGCGACGTGCGGCTGATTTTCGCGGTAATGGCGGTGCGCGGCTTGGGGCAGGGGATTCAGCAGCCTGCCGTTAGTTCAATCCTACCGAGCTTAGTGCCGCAGGATAAGCTCTTGCGCGTCAACAGTATTAACAGTACGGCGCAATCGGTTATGATGCTCGCTTCCCCCGCGCTCGCGGCGGCACTCATCAGCGTCGCGTCGCTGGAAAACATATTCATTATCGACGTGGTGACGGCGGCAATCGCAATCGCGATTCTCAGCGTTTTTGTTAAAGTCAAGCAAAGACCCGCGGAGCGGCAAACAGAAAAGGCGGACTATCTGCAAGACCTAAAGCTCGGCTTGGGTTACATTGCGCGCCATAAGCTTGTAAAGCAATTGTTCGTGTTCAACGCTGTGATGTCGATACTCGCGGCGCCGATTGCCATACTGTACGCACTTCAGGTTACGCGACTGTTCGGCGCGGAAGCGTGGCGGCTCGGCTTTGCGGATACGGGCTTCGCGGTCGGAATGTTACTCGGCGGGATACTCCTGACGCTCTGGGGCGGGTTCAAGAACAAGCACACCACAATGACACTCGGAATGCTCGTAATGTCCGCCGGAACGGTGCTGTGCGGAATCGTCATAAGCTTCCCGCTGTATATCGCGCTGATGATTTTCATCGGCATCGCAATGCCGATTTTCAACACTCCCGCAACGACGCTCTTGCAGGAAAAGGTTGACCCGAGCTTTATGGGGCGCGTGTTCAGCCTGATGACAATGCTGTCCAGCCTTGCGATGCCGCTTGGTTTGATTGTTTTCGGACCGCTCGCGGACGTAATCGGCATGAATATGCTGTTTATACTGACAGGCGCGGCGCAATTATTCGTCACACTTTTGGTCGCTCTGAATAAGACGATACGTGCGGCGGGATTGACGGCGACGGAAAAAAGTGATATAATCAGCTGACAAGTAACTTTTTCGAGGTGATTGGAATAAACAAGCGCGTCGGCACATTCAAGAAGTACGCATTGCTCGTACTAGGCTGTTTGGCTTTGGCAATAGGCGCGGTCGGGATTTTCATACCGATTCTGCCGACTACGCCGTTCGTAATCTGCGCCGCCGCGTGCTTCGGCGTGTCAAGCCCGAAACTGGCACGCAAGCTCGAAAACAACCGATTTTTCGGCGAGTACATACGAAACTATAAGAACAAAACGGGAATCAGCCGCAAGGCAAGGATACAAGGCATGGTATTTCTGTGGGCGGCGCTGGTTATCTCGTCGCTCGCGGCGCGACATGTTCACGTTTGGATTACGTTGGCTGTCGTCGGCGTTGCGGTGAGTATTCATATCCTCACGATTGGCGCGGCTAAAAAAACGCAGTAGCCGTATTATACTGAAACTAACCCCGTTAAGGGGCGAGTATATTAAATATATTAATAAAGGAGGAACCCCGAATGTCAGATGATAAGAAAAAGCTCACAAACGAAGTGGGCGCACCGGTCGCCGATAACGAGCACGCCATTACCGCAGGTCCGCGCGGTCCCGTTGTTATGCAGGACGTTTGGTTGATGGAGAAAATCGCGCACTTCAACCGTGAGGTCATTCCGGAGCGGCGTATGCATGCCAAAGGCTGGGGCGCATACGGCACGTTCACGGTTACGGGCGACATAACCAAGTACACAAAGGCTAAAGTGTTTCAACCCAACGCGGTAACTGAAACCTTTACGCGCTTCTCAACCGTTGCGGGAGAGCGCGGAGCCGCCGACTGCGAACGCGACATTCGAGGTGTTGCGACGAAGTTTTACACGTCCGAGGGCAACTGGGATTTAGTCGGCAACAACACACCAACCTTTTTTATACGCGATGTCCATGATTTTTCGGACCTAAACCGCGCAGTTAAGCGCGACCCGCGCACAGGGCGGCGCAGCGCACAGAGCAACTGGGATTTCTGGACTCTTCTGCCCGAAACCTTTCATCAGCGCACAATTGTCATGAGCGACAGGGGCATTCCCGCCTCCTTCCGCAATATGCACTTTTTCGGTGAGCATACATTTTCGCTGTACAACGCGGCAAACGAGCGCGTGTGGTG